>JBEEMN010000132.1:0-5115 GCA_041192625.1 Armatimonadota bacterium | reverse complement strand
GTGGATCCGACGAGTGATGTCGTGGCGTGGTGCAGGAAATTACGTGCTTTGCAGGCACTAATTTGACAAGCGTCTTTTAGCGCGGTAATTTGTTTACTTGCAGGGACGTGTATACGTACCCTGTTTTTTGTTGACTTGACGATAAGGGATTGGAGTAAATCAATGTCTACCGAAAGCCAGGCAGTGAAGTCTGCCAGCAACTGGGAAGGCCTCGGACCCTACCTCCGCGGAGTACGTGAGGAGCTGGGCAAGGCGATTTGGCCTACCCGTCCGGAGTTGACACAGCTGACACAGATTGTCATGGGTGTCATTGTTGGTACGGCAATCTTCTGTGGTACCGCTGACTATTTGATGGGCCAGATTGCTGGTTTCATTTTCGTAAAGAAGTAGGTAATAGACATGGCAGTTCGTCGCCGATGGTATGCCGTCCACTGCTACTCAGGGCATGAGATGAAGGTCAAGGCCACGCTTGAGAAGCGTGCCAAGTTGATGCTGCTTGAACGTAAGGTTGGCGAGATTCTGGTTCCAACGGACCTCGAGACCCGCACACGGAACGGCAAGAAGACAGAAGTTCAACGCAAAGTCTTCCCTGGTTATATTTTGATTAATATGGACCTCGATGAGGACACATGGCACCTCGTCAAGAGTACGACCGGTGTTACAGGCTTTGTCTCGTCATCTGCGAACAAGCCAGTTCCTTTGAAGGACTCCGATGTCGAAGAGATTCGCACCGCTCTGGATCCAGCGAACAATGTCGCGCGACCGAAGCGTCTTTGGGAGCCAGGGATGGTTGTGCGTGTTTCGGGTGGTCCATTCGTGGACTGTACCGGCAAGATCGAAGAAGTCATCGATGCCAAGGAAAAGCTCAAGGTAATGATTTCTCTGTTCGGTCGCGACACGCCGGTGGAGCTGGACTTCACCCAAGTCGAAAAGATTTCCTGACAAGTCAGGTAAACGTACCAGTGGGTGGAGGCTTTGAACATCCGAAACCCATACGGTACACTTTGAACCTCACCGTGTGCTTTAGCGCGCACGCGTAGGAGACCGGATTGTCCGGTCGATCGCACTACCCGGAGTTTCTCCGGATTGAGAGGATAGCATGGCTAAAAAAGTAGTCGGCGTGGTCAAACTCGCCCTCAACGCAGGTAAAGCAACTCCTGCGCCTCCTGTTGGACCAGCTCTTGGTAGCTACGGTATCAACATGATGGAATTCATCAAGGGATACAACGAAAAGACTGCCAGCATGGCAGGCTCGATTGTTCCTGTTGTTGTCACCATTTATGATGACCGCTCCTTTATCTGGGAAACCAAAACCCCACCTGCATCGGATTTGATCAAGAAGATTCTTGGTATCCCATCCGGTTCCGCGATCCCTAACAAGGTCAAGGTCGGTGCACTTTCCCAAGATCAGCTCCGCGAAATCGCTGAGAAGAAGCTGCAGGATCTCAATGCGCATGACATTGATGCTGCTATGAGAATCATCGCTGGTACCGCCCGCTCGATGGGCGTAACGATTAAGGAGGCCTGACGTGCGTAAGCAAGACCGTAAGCATGTTGTTTCCAAGCGCTACTCGGCCGAGAAGGCCAAGGTCGAGAAGACCCGCGAATACGATGTAGTTGAAGCGATTGAGCTCGCAAAGGCCACATCGTCCACGAAGTTCGACTCCACCGTCGATGTTGCTGTCCGCCTCGGTGTGGACCCACGTCAGGGTGACCAAGTTGTCCGTGGAACCACCGATTTGCCTCACGGCACTGGCAAGACCCAAAAGGTTGCTGTCTTTGCACGTGGTGCACAGGCAGAAGCCGCAACGGCTGCTGGTGCGGACGAAGTTGGCGCAGAAGACCTCATCGCCAAGATTCAGAGCGGCTGGCGTGACTTTGATGTCCTCGTTGCCACCCCTGACATGATGCCATTGGTCGGCCGTCTTGGCCGCACCCTTGGCCCCCGGATGCCAAACCCGAAGTCGGGAACGGTTACCCCGGATGTGTCCAAGGTTGTCAATGCAATCAAGAAGGCAACCCGTGTTGCTTACCGTGTTGATAAGGCTGGTATTGTCCATGCCCCAATCGGCAAGGCTAGCTTCTCCGTCGAAGCAATCAACGAGAACCTCGTCGTTCTGTTGAATGCACTGATCAAGGCCCGCCCATCGTCCGCAAAGGGACGCTATGTGCAGAAGGTCACCCTGTCCTCCACAATGGGACCTGGTGTCAACCTCGATCTCATCGCGGTCACACGGTCTGCAGAGCGCATCTAAGCGTAGCGGAATCGCGACAAACCCCTCCTGCAACACGCCGGAGGGGTTTGTTTTTTGTCTGCATGGTATACAAGCATCATGGCTAAAGGCGTCTCCAAATCATCCCTGCTCTGGCAACGCTTCATTGTGCAAGTCGCACATGCATCCATGAAGTCACTGCAGGCAAAACCAAGAAAACAAGTCATCCGCCTCGGAAAATCTTGGGGACAGGCCGGCTACAAGCTCGTTGCAAAGAGCCGCCGGGATGCACGCCGTAATGTCTTCATCGCCTACCCGACGCTTGCCGAATCCGCACGGGAAGTAATTGTCAAAGAGAGCTTTGAGCACTTCGCAGCGATGATGTTTGAGTTCATGAAGGCACCGGTCTACACCACGGAGGAAGTCCTTGGCCTTGCTGATCTCGAACCGGGAACTGAAGAGACCATCAATGCCCTGATCCAGCTCAATAAGGGAGTCATTGGAGTCATCCCACACCTAGGTAACTTCGAGTTCTTTGCCCGCTGGGCTGGCTGCCGGGGATATGACTTTACCGCTGTTGTCCGGGAACCGGATGACCCAGCGTTTGCAGGCCTTGTCGATGATCTTAGAGCTGGGTGCAACTACAAAGTTGTCAACAAAGGGAATGCCTTTCGCCCGCTCCTACGTACCCTCAGTAATGGCGGTGCAGTAGGGATTCTCCCCGATCAAAATAGTGGGGATTGTTTTGTTCCATTTTTCGGGATGCCCGCGGGGACGGTGCTAGGCCCAGCCAAGCTGGCTGTGGCTACCGGTGCTCCTATCATGCCTCTGTTCTGTACACGGGAACCCGATGACCGCTATCGCATTTGGCTTGGTGATCAGATCACGTCAGCCCCTGATGCACGTTCCTTGGGCGAGAGTGAGCTCCTTCGGTTGACCCGGGAAGTGAACATCGGGCTTGAAAAAGGTATCCGACGTTGTCCAGGCCAGTATCTTTGGATGCACAACCGGTTCAAATCTGCCTTTGAAGAGAAAAACCGCTCCCGCTGGCCGGATGACATCGATGCGGAAGCCATTATGTCCCGCTGGGAATTATCGCGCACAATCAAGTAAACGCTGGGTGTGGTCACCGATTTGTCTGCATTATCACCATTAATGGTGGGTAGGCTTCCCTGCCAACGCATCCACCAAACTTGCAGATACAATGTTTCCATGGAAAAGACACCTATCTTTACTGGCGCTGGACCAGCAGCCGGTGCACCGTATACCCCCGCTGTAAAAGTGGGCAACACACTGTATATCAGTGGCCAGCTCGGGATTGATCCCGAAACGGGTGCTCCGCACACAGACTTCATCAAACAGGTCGAAGGTGCAATCGCGGGTCTGTCCGCACTCCTCGAAGCCGCTGGTGGATCACTGGACAATGTCGTGAAGACAACCTGCTTCCTATCAGGGGATATGTCGAAATTTGCTGAGTTCAATGGCATTTACGGCAAACACTTCTCGGGTATCCGCCCAGCCCGCTCGACTTTTGCTGTCGCTGCACTCCCTCTGGGAGCCCAAGTCGAGATTGAAGCTATCGCAGTCCTCGACTAAATAACCCGTTGCGTATGCAACCTCCGTGCCAATATCAAAATTGACCCTGATGTAGCCCGTACCGCATGCCAAGAATACACCTTGGTATGCGGTTATCATCTTCAATCTATCAATCCCAGCAGCAGTCGCAGCGTATAGACCCGCGGCAAATTCTCGCTAGCGAAATCATGTCGTGGTCTGACCGCGAGCTTGAAGGCGCTATCGAGCGTGAACTCGGGGAAAACCCTGCGCTAGAAGCTCGGGATCACAATGGTCTTTTCGGCTCCTACGGGTCAACTGTAGGTGGCACCGGATTGACATCCGCGCTGAAAGAAAGTGGCCCACGAACACTTCAGCTGTCGGCTCTCCAAGATGGCGATGGTTTGGATGACCCTTTTGACAGGGTCGCTGGACAGGTTTCGCTTTCTGAACACCTCCGCTCACAGCTTCCGGACATCAAGTCGATGTACCCGGAACTCAACCTCCATACGCTTCTCTATCTCATCGACAATATTGATGACCGTGGCTACCTCGATACGGATCTCGCAGATGTTGTGATGTCCAGCGGGTGTGATTACGAGGATGCCAATGAGGCATTAGAAGCGCTGCAACAGATGGACCCTCCGGGCATCGGCGCTCGTGACTTACAGGAATCGCTGATTCTGCAAGCCAAACACTTGCTTGCAGATGGACAGGGTTCACAGCTGGCACTCAAAATTCTGCAGGATCACTGGGTTGACTTCACCAGCAACCGTGAGCAACGGATTTGTACACGGATGCGGATATCACCGCAGCTCTATGCAAAAGGCATCGAATTTATTAGGAAGGCACTCGTGCCTTACCCTGCAAGTGGCTTTCGGCCAGACCACGGTCGGGCTGAATCTGCACCTGCAGTAAAGCCTGACATCGTGTTCATCCGAACAGAAGCCGGTATTCAGGTCGAGCTCGCCCGTGACTTCGAGAAAGACATCAAGGTCTCCGATGAATGGGTCGGGATGCACCAAAACAACGACCTCAAGGATGAAGCATCCAAGCGCTATGTCCGGGACCACGTAGAGCGTGCCAAGGCATTTATGACGGGTGTTGCGCGTCGCGGAAAGACATTGAAGGCGATTGCGATTTTGCTTGCAGAAGAGCAGCAGGGTTTTCTCGAGACGCAAAACCGCACCTTCCTACGACCACTGACGCGTCAATCGCTGTCGGAAGCGCTTGAGCTGGATGAATCTGTTATCAGCCGCGCTGTCGCGGACAAGTGGGCGATGTTGCCAAGCGGCGACCTGATGCCAATGGAAGCCTTCTTTGGAAATTCCGAGGCTGTCCGTGAAGC
>JBEEMN010000131.1:0-5120 GCA_041192625.1 Armatimonadota bacterium | reverse complement strand
ATGTATTCGAGGAAAAATATGAAGAATATGACGATGACCATCGGCGCACTCGCAGTGACGCTCGCTGGTATTGGCATTGCACCTGTCTTTGCACAGGATGGTCCATTCAAGGATGTTCCAAACGATCACTGGGCATACCAGGCAATCGAGCGTTTGGCCAAGGACAAAGTTTTCATCGGTGATACCGATGGCAAGTTCGCTGGCAAGCGTTCCCTTACCCGCTACGAATTGGCTGTCGTTGTCGACCGTATCGTTCGCGGTATGGACGAGCGTTATGTCAAGGCTCCACTGCCTGCTCCTACCGAAGTTAAGGCTGGAGTTTCCATGGACCAAGTCCAGGACCTCCTTGGCGGCTACGCAAAGAAGTCTGACATCCCTGCACCTACCAAGGTTGACATGTCCGGACTTGCAAAGCAGTCCGACATCGACCTGATCCGCAAGATGGTTGCTGAGTTCCAAACCGAACTCACCACCCTCGGAGTGGATGTCGACAAGGCAAAGAAGTCCCTTGACAATCATGAGAAGCGCATTGCAGCTCTTGAAGCAGCAAACAAGAATGCTGTCAAGATCTCCGGTGCATTCAATGCATACGTTCGTGGTGACTTTGGAACCAACGGTCTCGGTGCTATTGATTACAACAGCGCTGCAATCGCTGCTGGTTCGACGGTTCTCGGTACGAGCACCGTTCGCCATGACCTCGATGTCAACATCTCTGCACCTTCCGTTGATGTAACCCTCAACTTTGGTAACTACCTGCCATCCCTGGGCTCCATTGCTCAGTACGCAGCTGGTTCTGCAACGCAGGGTAACACCATCTACAAGGCTGTTTACTCCACCAAGCAGAGCATCCCTGTGCTCGGTACGGTTGCAGCAAACATCGGACGTGTTCCAAGCCAAATGTCTGCTTTGACCTTCAAGGCATACGATGTTGATGCATACTTCAACAACAACAAGACCGACAACGGTAACTACCTTGTTGACGGTTTGAATGCATCCTTCAAGGTTGGTCCATTCTCGATCACAGCCATGGCTGGTAAGACGGACCCAATCGCTAACTCCTCCCTGATCAATGCTGGAGATCCAACGCTCTCCACCGGTATCAAGGCTGGTATGACGGCTCCTTGGGGATTCGATCGTGCAGATCAGATTGGTTCGCCAAACTCCGACGGTATCACGGTTAGCCGTGTAGCTGGTGGACGTGCAGGCTTCAAGCTCTTCAGCATCCCAGTTGGTGTTAGCACCGTTCTGGCTGCTGGACAGTCCAATGGCGACTTCGATCAGGTCAACGTCTACGGCGCTGATGCTAAGATCAAGCTCTTTGGCCTTGATGTTTACGGTGAGTACGCTGAGTCCAACACCCGCTTGGGTGGCGCAAACGTTAACGTTCGCGACAACTCCGCTTACAACGTTCACACAAAGCTTTCCAATGGCTCCTGGACCCTGTCCGGTGGCTACAAGGAAGTTGAGCCTCTCTTCGGTGCACCAGGTAGCTGGGGCCGTATGGGAACCAACGTCAACCCAACCGACATCAAGGGTGGTTACGGATCCTGGAACTGGACCCCAACATCCAAGTTGAGCGTCATGTTGGCAACGCAGAACTACACCGGTACTGACAAGGGTGGAAACACCAAGGATCAGAAGTCCGAGAACACCAAGGCAGGTTTCACCTACAAGCTTGGTTCAACATCTGACTTCACCGTTTCCCAAGAAGTTACCAAATACACGGATGCAGGCGCACTCCAGGGACGTGAGACATTCACGAACTATGCTTATGCAAAGACCCTTAGCGCTACTTCGACCTTCCGTCTTCTGTACCAAGTTGTTTCGTACAACGATGGCACAGCTGACATCCAGAAGGGTGGAGTTGTTGCAACCCAGTTCTCGGTTAAGTTCTAACCTGAACTGCGCTTGCGCAGCCTAAAGCCAAACCCCCGGTTCTTATGGACCGGGGGTTTTCTTTATCGTGCTATAATCTGCCCGTATGGATACTGGAGATTTTCGAAACGGCTTGTCAATTTTCTACAACAATGACATCTACACCATTGTTGAGTTTCAACATGTCAAGCCAGGCAAAGGCGGAGCGTTCGTACGCTCAAAGATGAAGAACCTGCGGACCGGTGCGACACTTGATCGTACATGGAACGCCGGAGAAAAGATTGAACCGGCACGTCTTGATCGCAAGGTGATGCAGTTTCTTTACTCCGATGGCGCAGACTTCAACTTAATGGACATGGAAACTTTTGAGCAGGTCACTGTTGACCGTAAGCTCATTGGGGATAAGGAAAAGTACCTTAAAGAGAACACTGAAGTGCAGGTCATCATCTTCAAGGATGAGATCGTTCAGGTTACATCTCCTGACTTCATGGAGCTCATCATTACCGAGACCGATCCTGGTTTCCGCGGAGACACTGCATCGGGAGGCAGTAAGCCTGCCACACTCGAAACGGGCGCTGTCATCCGTGTTCCATTTTTCGTAAATCAAGGGGATAAAGTACGGGTTGATACACGTACTGATACTTACCTTGAACGCGTAAAGTAGGAAGATCATGGACCACGAGGAGTATAGCCGGACCGGTGCAGCCACCCCTGTAATGCTTGGGATTGCAAACAATATTTTTCATGTTTGCATCGTTGTATTTGGTCTTTCCACTGCATACCTCTTGTATGGCGTGTTTTTCGGTCTGGGTGACTTTGCATCCTGGGATCGTGCACGCCAAATTACAATGATGGGCAACATTAACCTCGCGGGTAACGCGATGCTTGCTGCTGCAGTTGTTGGGTCTATCTGCTCTCTTGTCCTGTTCTGGTTTGAAGAAACTGCCGGATACGTGATTGCGTTACTTGCGGGAGCGTTGTACTTCGGAGTGCCAATGGCTTTTGCTAGCATGGGGGGAGAACCCTCTGTTGCGATACGGATGACCGTTGCTAAGTTTCCAGTCGCAGCACTTGCTCCGGGTCTGATTGCCTTCATCTTGGTCGTTCGCGACTTGATCGTCAGATTAATTGGCTCGCTTGAACGCCAAAGCAAAGTTGCATCGGATTTGCAATTCGGTAATGGTGCCAAACGAGAAGAACGTCCAGTTCGAATGTCCCTTATCGGCAAGTGCTGGGAAGGTGCGTACTGCCGGGATTACATCCGCACACACTGTCCAATTTTTCAGGCAAAAGACACCTGCTGGCAACGACGCCGCGGTTGCTACTGTGATGAGGAAATCGTCAACACTGCAACCAAAAAATCACGTGGCACGGTTCTCGAGATGGCACCAAACGAAGCTCAGAACTATGCAAACAGCTCGACGAAAAAGGTTGTCTTTCTCTCAAATGAGCAGAAAGTTGAACGATGCCGCAACTGCATCATTTACAACGAACATCAACGCGAAAAGTACAAGGTTCTGCTTCCCGTTGTGATGGTTTTGTCAATTGCTTTGTGCGCATTCCTCGGCTATCAGATGCGAGATTCTGTTGGAAACGTGATGAATGTGATTGAGATGACCATTCGGCGCTTTGCATTTACTGGAGATCCTACAACCGCCATCAAGGTTGTAAAGCCAAATGAAGGCGCTGTATGGGCGTTCGTCCTGGCAGGGTCAATCATGGTCATTGCCAAGATCATCCATGTTCTGGAATGGGCCATATTTGAGAAGAAGTGGTAACGATGGATACAAGTTTGATTGAAGCTTACGCAGCCGCAATGACGTCTCAGCCGCAAATGACAGAGCTCGAAATTATAGCGGATGGTGTCCATGTTCGTTTACGAAGGACCATCGCTGTTGCAGATGCTCCCCATGATGTCCTTTTGGATCGTGTGGACCTCCCCGGTGAGTCGGATGCTGTTTATCAAGTAACTGCTCAAAGTGTTGGTGTATTTGTGCCCACTGAACCTGCCTTTGAAGTGGGCGATGTTGTAGATGGCACACGCTCGCTTGGAGCTATTGACACGGTTGGCATCACCAATGCCATTGTCTCGTCAGTCACAGGTGTTGTCTCTGCTGTCCATGTTGCATCCGGGCAACCGGTTGAATATGGTCAAGCCTTGTTCGATCTTTTGGAAAGCAAATCGAATTGAGACGTGGGTTTACACTTGTCGGGACGCTGATCACAATCGCGATCATTGCTGTTCTTGCCGTGTTTGTGGTTCGGTATGTATCCGGTGGTGGTGGAGTTGATGCGGCAGGCCGCAAGGTTCCAACACCCACGCAACGTGCCCGCATCACGGCCGGAAATGAATACATTTCACAGATTCAACAAGCAATCACCATGTACAAAATGGACCATGATGAGCAGCTTCCCGCGACGCTTGCTGAGCTCAAGCCATATGGGGTGACTGAACAAATGATTGTTGATCCCAACACAAAAGCTCCTCTGAATTATGATGCCGCGACAGGGATTGTGAGTCAATCTGCGGGTTTCATATCCACCACGAATCCTTGACGGAGATTGACGGTACATTGATGTTTAAGAAAGTTCTAATTGCCAACCGTGGTGAGATAGCTGTCCGTGTTATCAGGGCCTGTAGAGAATTGGGTGTCGCAACAGTGGCGATACATTCTGATGCCGATGCTGACTCGCTCCACGTTCGACTAGCCGATGAAGCCGTTTGTGTAGGTCCAGCGGCGAGCAAAGACTCCTACCTCAATATCCCAAATATTGTTGCTGCAGCTCGCAACACCGGGGCTGATGCTGTTCATCCCGGCTATGGCTTCCTGTCCGAAATGGCGAGCTTTGCGGAAATCTGCAATGCCATCGGAGTTAAATTCATTGGTCCACCCGTCGCGGCCATCGAGCAAATGGGCGATAAAGCAACCGCAAGGGAAACCGCGCTTGCTGCAGGTGTTCCTACAGTTCCGGGGTCCGATGGCCTGTTGACATCCGATGAAGATGCGCGCCGCATCGCCGGGGCTATTGGCTATCCTGTTGTTGTAAAGGCTACGGCTGGTGGTGGCGGTCGCGGTATTCGCGTCGCGTGGTCTGAAGAAGAACTCCTCAAAGGACTTAAGGTAGCACAGGCGGAAGCAGAAGCCGCCTTTGGTAATGCAGGGGTTTATCTCGAGAAGTACATCACGGACATGCGGCATATCGAGGTGCAAATCCTCGCCGATGAGCATGGAAACGTCATCCAT
>JBEEMN010000130.1:0-5129 GCA_041192625.1 Armatimonadota bacterium | reverse complement strand
ATCTGTCCCCTAACCATTACTGTATTCGTATCAATACTCAGAGCTAATGGTCGGAAGTCCCATCCAAAAACAAAGCTCTCACCATCGTCCGCGACCACTTTCAGTACTCGTCTTGGATGATAGCCTGCTTTGAACATTGACATGAAGCGGGGCAATCCCCGGATTGAGTCGGTACGTTTGTCCGTGATCATCCAACCAGATTCATCCGTGAAGCTACCCTGAATGCATCCTCGCAGGACGCGAGATCGAATATGGTCCCAAACAATCGCATCAAAGGCACCTGAAAGCTCATCTTTGGCTAATAGCACGATTACGCATGCAATCAGCACCATTCCGGTTAGTGAAATTAAATGGTACGAACCGGCCGTAATATAGAGCGAAAATGTGAATGCGCAGATTCCTATTATCATCGCCAAACCCTTGACGACATTTGCCAGCCCAAAGGCAAAATTAGCCCACTTCCACACAACTGTTTTCTGAAAAATCAGGCCATTCACGGCTGGATTATATCTGCCATAACCACGCACAGGACTCTGGTAATATATGGTCATGTACAGCACGATAGAAGGCAACTTGGTTGCAGGCGATGGTCGTATCGCAATCGTAGTCTCCCGATTCAACTCTTTTATAACCGAAAAGCTTCTTGAGGGTGCGCTAGACACGTGGCGCCGACACGGTGGTGACGATAGTGCAGTTACGGTCATCCGTGTGCCTGGTGCATGGGAAATACCGGTAGCAGTTCGTAAGATTGCGCACGCGGGCTCAGTAGATTCTGTCGTTGCACTTGGTTGTCTGATGCGCGGCGCTACGATGCACTATGACCAAATCGCATCCGAATGTGCCAAAGGCGTCACGCAAGTGATGCTTGAGACAGGTATTCACGTTTCGTATGGAGTGCTCGCCTGCGACACATTGGAGCAAGCCATCGATCGTGCCGGAGCTAAGTCAGGTAACAAGGGAGCCGAAGCGATGTTGGCATCCATAGAGATGATTAATGTGCTGCGGCAACTTGCATAGACGCCTGTAAGTGGAGAGTCTCTCGAGATTCGGTTTAGGCGTATTCATAACGATTTGTTTCGCGAGCCTCACAATGGCGAATCCGGTACAAATTCCGTCCCTTCCTGTGCCGCTGTGCGGGATTTCAACACGTTCCGACACATCGAATCAACTTGCTCTTCGCCAGTACTTATCGCACTTCAGCCGAACAGATTTGGATGAAACATCCCTCGAGCCTAGATTGGGTATTGATGGGATACCTTGTATCCGCCCAGTCGTGCGGAACACATCCGTCAAGCTCATCCACCGTGCTGTTGAATTGGGTTACGCTGAGTGGAATCCATCATCCGGGATGCTGGATCTCGATACATGGATGATCAATTTGATGTACCTACAGCGTCCTTCTGAAGATTACGCTGCACCTCAGTTGACTCGTGTAACCACCGGCATTCCAGTGACGCAGCCCGGATTTAAACTTCCTTGGATGCAAATGATAGCGGCATTGTTCGTGTTGGCCGCAGCTGTTTTACTTTTCCAGTTGAGTCGATTATCGTCATTGTTGATCCGTAGGACATCTGTCGCTGGATTACTAAACTCCGAGGTTCGTTCCAAGCTACGTGGCATTGCGATTCCGACCGTTGGGGCACTTCAAATCGCCCATACGGACATTCAGGCGATCGCATTCCTTCGTACAACCGAACAGTATGGTCATAATGGTTGGCGGGTTACAGGAAGAAATAGCGAGCAAGTTGCTTGTTCCATTGATGATGGAACCGCTTGCATTGATGTCGACTTAACTCATGCCAATGTACATTTTTCTAATCGAGTCTCCATTTACAACGGGATACCGGGTGAACATTTGGGAAGAACTCCGTACATGGATGACACCAGAATTGTTTTTCAGTACATCCCTGTCGGCGCTGTTGTCACCCTTATCGGCACGCTCGTGCCGCACGATACATGCTATCGAGCGATGAAAAATGTTCATGTTTACGATGGCGATGAACGCGCGGAAGTTCGTGTCCTAAAGTTCCGCGTTTTGCTGTGTATAGGCGTATTATTAGTAATAAGTGTTTTGGTGTTTATTCTGCGCCCTGGCAGATAGGAGTTCTTTGACTATGTTCGATGTGTATTGCCTCTGTAATCCATTGTTTGACATTCTAGCGACAACATCCGATGAACTCCTCGTGGAATGTGGTTCAGAAAAAGGTTCGATGACATTGGTGTCTGTTGAACACCAACGACGGTTACTCGGCAAAGCCGCGCTCGAGATCACTGCGCGGGAAGCCGGCGGCTCCGGAGCGAATACGGCAATCGGTGTTGCCCAACTGGGTTTCAAGGCTGCTTTTGGCGGCTGCGTGGGCGGGGATGACTTTGGGCTTGCATTATCAGATGCCTTGCTAGCAGGTGGCGTAGCTCCTCACTTTGGCCAAGCCGATGTGGATACGGGTGTCTGCTTGGTACTTACCACTCCGGATGCCCAACGAACGATGCACACGTGTCTTGGTGCAAGTCAATACTTCTCTCCTGAGTTTGTCAACGTAGATGCAATTGCGGACAGCAAAGTCCTTTACGTAACTGGCTATCTTTGGGATACGAAGCTGCAACAGGATGCGGTTGAGCATGCGATGTCAGCAGCGCGGAATGCGGGACGCCTTGTTGCGTTTTCCCTCAGTGATTCGTTTTGTGTCGCTCGCCATCGTGAAGCGTTTGGAAGTCTACTTTCGTCCCACGTTGACATCGTCTTTGGAAATGAAGATGAAGCAATAGCAATCAGTGGTAAGGATGATGTCCACGAGGCATCAAAGTGGCTAGCTGAACAAACTGGCCATCTCGCAATTGTCACCCGCGGTGCGCAGGGTTGTTTGTTTGCAGATGCCAACGGCGTGACTGAAGTGGAAGCATTCGGTACCGTTGCAGTGGATACCACTGGAGCTGGCGATATGTTTGCGAGTGCTGCACTTTGTGGTTTGGTTGCCGGCTATTCATACGAACAAACTGGCCGCCTGGCGTCATATATGTCAGCAGCAATCGTGGCGCAATTCGGTCCACGCAACCCACACATCAATGTGACTGATGCGTTTGCCTATGCCGGCGTTCAAGTCGCTTGACACATCAAAATGATTATGCAACAATTCATGCTTGGCAGCAGTGTTTTCTTATTCCTGTCCGATCGGATTCAATGTGTCACCATCAGTTTCAACCAACACGCAAACGTCTAACCTCCAAACTTCAGTCGCAATAAACGAGCCACACATTGTAATTGAAGGCGGGTATCCGCTGTCCGGAAGCATTCAGGTTGCGGGTTCCAAGAATGCTGCTCTCGCATTGATTGCCGGTACTTTGCTTGCAACATCCGGAGTGACTGTTTTACACAACCTACCAAACATCACCGACATTGCAGACTTGGTCGCTATCCTAAATTCGATGGGAGCGATAGCGGAACTTTCTCAAGGGAATGCGACGCTCACAGTAGATGCGAGTGCGGGTCGGTTTAATGAGCCTCCTCCTCACTTGGTAAGCAGAATGCGGGGGTCGCTACAGCTACTTGGCCCACTGCTTGCACGCCAAGGGATTGTCCGTTTAGCGATGCCTGGTGGATGCAATATTGGTGCACGTGCCGTTGACCTTCATGAAAAGGGATTGCGTGGACTTGGTGCCACATGGACGATCGATGCCGGCTGTTTTTTTGCAGAAGCTCCATTCGATGGCTTAGTTGGCGGTGCAGTGTACTTGGACAAGCCGTCTGTCGGCGCGACGATGAATACGATGATGGCAGCGTCGCTAGCGACGGGTGTCACGACGATTGAAAATGCTGCACAAGAGCCCGATGTCGTTGATTTGGCGAACTTGATTGTAGCAATGGGTGGACTCATCGAAGGGCAGGGGACGAGCCGCATCACAGTGACTGGAGTTGAAAGTCTCCACGGCTGCGAGTTCAATGTCTCACCGGACCGTATTGAAGCGGGTACATATGCCATTGCGGCCGTTGCAACAGGTGGAGATATCACGCTTATTGGTGCAGATTTCAATGCACTTAGCCCTGTGCTTTCCAAACTTACAGATATGGGAGCGCATGTTGCTCAAGATGGCAACCATGTCCGTGTATGGTCTGGACCAGTTCAGACCCTAACGGGCACATCGATTGTTGCCAGCCCGCATCCAGGGTTTCCGACCGACCTACAACAACCCTTCACCAGCCTGCTCACATTGGTCCATGGTACGAATACGATTCATGACAGCGTTTATGAAGGCAGATTCGGTCACATTCCGTACCTTACAAAAATGGGTGCGAACATCAAAGTTGAAGGAAGCGTGACGATAGTTTCAGGTGTGTCTACTCTCAGTGGTGCAGATGTTAAAGCAACTGACCTGCGTGCTGGGGCGGCACTTGTCGTTGCGGGGTTGGCAGCCAATGGACAAACGCGAATATTTGATGTCCACCATATTGAGCGAGGGTACCAAGAACTTTGCCAACGACTTCGGCAGCTGGGTGCACGCTGCTGGCATGTAAACGTGAGTGACACAGATATGTTGGTGATGGAATGAAATTTGGCCAAGAAATCGGGATCGACCTTGGCACAGCCAACATCCTCGTTTTTGTTCGAAACCGGGGAATAATCCTAAACGAACCAAGCGTTGTTGCAATTGATACCAATACCCGGCAAGTCAAGGCAGTCGGCGAGGAAGCGCGGCAGATGCTTGGAAGGACGCCTGGAAACATTGTTGCCATTCGGCCAATGAGTGATGGTGTCATCGCCGAGTACACAACAACCGTTCAGATGCTACGTTACCTAATACAAAAGAGTGCGACTGGTCCCAGAATATTCAAGCCGCGCGTCCTCGTGTGCGTGCCTGCGGGTGTCACATCCGTTGAGCGCAGGGCGGTAGAGCAGGCGGCAATGGAAGCTGGTGCCAGAGAAGTCGCTACGATCGAAGAAACAATGGCAGCAGCGATAGGGGCCGGTCTCCCAATTGAATCTGCCGGTGGAAACATGGTTGTCGATATTGGTGGGGGAACAACGGACATCGCTGTTATCTCACTCGGGGGCATCGTTACCAGTCAAAGCATTCGTGTGGGTGGTAACAAAATGGATGAGGTAATCGTCAGACATATTGGGCATCAACACGGA
>JBEEMN010000129.1:0-5149 GCA_041192625.1 Armatimonadota bacterium | reverse complement strand
CACAAAGCTAAAGTGTCTGCGTTCGATATCTGCAGTCACTGCCTGCATAAGGTCTTCAGCCTCTGCCTCACGGATTTCAACATCAGCATCCCGCGTCACTCGAAATGGATAGGCACCAGTTGCCACATATCCAGGAAAAAGTCTCCCGATGTGACTGGAGACAACATCCTCTAGCCAGACGTACGTTGGAGCGACACGGTCTCCTACGGTTAGTAAACGAGGGAGCGTAGCGGGAACCTTAACGCGGGCAAACCGCTCCATGCCGTCGTCATCAAGTGTGACAGCAAGATTTAAGGAGAGGCTCGAAATGTGTGGGAACGGATGCCCTGGGTCCACGGCAAGCGGCGTGAGAATTGGATAAATGTGGTCATCAAAGTACGATGAAAGCGTTGCCTGCTCTTTCTCAGTAAGCCGGGCAACATCCATGACGCGAATACCCTTGCCCGCGAGCTCATGGATGAGCTGACGCCGGCATTGCTGCGCACGGTCGACAAGTGTCGCGGTTTTTGACCCGATTTTTTCAAGCGCTTCGGCAGGTGTAAGACCATCTGCTCCGCGATCCACCATCCCGGTCGAGCGTTGCGCCTGCAGTGCAGACACACGGATCATGAAAAATTCATCGAGATTACTTCCAAAGATCGCAAGGAACTTTACCCGCTCCAACAATGGATGCCTTGTGTCGAAAGCCTCATCCAAAACACGGGAATTGAAGTCCAGCCACGACAGCTCGCGGTTCATGTACGGCATTCGCACTACCGGTTCAAGTGCAACCTCGGCAACATCCAATGGGGTGTCCATACGGTAGTGTACCAAAGGGCATCCTGTGTGGTTCCCCACGTGCAACGGTAAACTATGCGTCGATATGAGCCTCATTACAATTTCCGACCTGACGATGGAATACGGCCCGGACACGATTCTTGAAAACGTTTCCCTCTCGGTCGCACGAGGCGAGCGGATTGGGATTGTTGGCAGAAATGGTGGCGGAAAAACCACGCTTCTGAAGGCAATCCTTGGTATCGAACAGCCTGCCAGCGGAAACATTCACATCGCCAAAGGAATCCGTATCGGATACTTGTCCCAGATTCAGTCCATTGATGAATCTCAAACGGTAATCCAAGCGGCGGAAGTTGCACTTTCGGCGGTGGCGGATGCGGAGACTGAGCTGCGAAATGCGGAGAGAGCACTCGCAGAAAATCCAACCGACGAGGAGCTGACCGAGGCACTCGGGGCCGCTCAGGATCGTCATCAGTATCTGGGAGGGCACTTTGCCGTTGATGGGCTGCACGCATCCCTGAAAGCCCTCGGTTTCCCGGAATCAACTTGGGATAAACAGGTTGCGGTGCTTTCCGGAGGTGAAAAGACCCGCCTTGCGATGGCCCGCTTGCTTGCGACGAGCCCAGAGGTCCTGATTCTGGATGAACCGACAAACCACTTGGACATCAAGGCCATTGAATGGCTTGAGAACTTCCTCGTACAGGTTCCCGGGGCCGTCCTCGTCGTCAGCCACGACCGCCGCTTCCTCGATCGTGTCACCAGGGCAACGTGGGAAGTGGATGTGCACCGCGTTACCGTTTATGGATGTGCGTATAGTGAATATCGCAAGCGCCGGGATGCAGAGCGTCAGCAACAGCTGGATGAGTACCTCAAACAGCAAGCTCACATTCAAAAAACCGAAGAGTACATTCGGCGTAACAAGGCTGGTCAGAATACACGAAACGCGATGGGCCGTCAGAAGGTTTTGAATCGCTTAGACCGGATTGACCGCCCGATGGACGATGGTGCGATGATGCGGGCGGCTGTCGGGGATGCTGGTCGCAGCGGTTTAGATGTCGTTGTTGCACAGAATCTCTGCAAGAGCTTTGGCGACCGGACGATTGTGCGGAATGCAAACTTTACGCTCCGACGTGGAGACCGTGTCGGTGTGGTGGGCCCTAATGGTGCAGGGAAGACAACGCTGATTAATATGCTCATCGGGGACGATGAAATTGACTCTGGCCATATCCGAACCGGCCACGGCGTCAAGGTTGCACACCATAAACAGGAACAGGATGACTTCGGGGATGATGAATCTCTCCTCGATGCGTTTTACGATCGTGCTGGTTTAACGATTGCCGAGTGTAGGACGCATTTGGCAAAGTTTCTCTTTACTGGTGAGGATGTCTTTAAGCCGGTCTCAGGTCTTTCCGGAGGCGAGCGTGCAAAGCTTGCAATGTCGTTAATGGTGTTGTCGCCTGCCAATCTCCTTATATTGGATGAACCGACGAACCACCTGGATGTTTTTTCATGTGATGCACTTGCGCAATCGCTGGCGCGCTTTGCCGGCACATTGCTTGTCATCAGCCACGACCGTAGTCTTCTGGATGAGACGACAAACAAGACGCTGTACTTTGATGGAACGGGAAATGTATCGCTGTACGACATGCCGTATTCTGCGTGGCGTGATTCGGTAGCAGCGGCGGAGGCACAGCCAGTCCGAAAGAAAGGTACCGACCAACTTGCTCCGCAGCCTGCACAAAGTGCGCTGCAGCGTAGCCGCGACAAGCGAAAGTTACAATCAAAGCTGGAATTACTGGAAGCAAAGATTGCAGAGACAGAAACACAGCTGGCAACGATTGAAGGGCGGTTATCAGCTCCAGCAAGCCCGGACAGTGCAATCGCCGATGCAAAGCTTTACGAGCAAACTGGAAAAGCTTTAGAGGAGCTGATGACAGAGTGGGAACTTATGGCCGGTCAAATAGATGCGCTAGAGTAAACGCAGCGCAGTCTCTAAACCGATCAGTTACGAGACCAGTCTTACCAACACGCTCTACTTAAGCCTCTCGACGAAGTTACCAATCCGTACGATGGCCTCTTCCAGAAGCTTTGGCGCCGTCGCGTAGCAGCAACGAACATGCCCTGTTCCACCGGGGCCAAAGACATCACCCGGGACAACAAGAACACGTTCTTCCTGAAGGAGTCGCTCCGCAAAGGTGGATGCATCAAGTCCGGTGTGCTCAACATTCGGGAATGCATAAAAGGCCCCACCTGGAAGCTCACACGGAATACCAACCCGGTTTAGCCCCGCCACAAACATCCGCCTGCGCCGATCATAGTCTTCAACCATATCGGTAACATCACGTTCGCCATTCCGAATGGCCTCAAGGGCAGCGATCTGCGATGTAATCGGTGCGCACAGCATGGTGTATTGATGGATTTTCATCATCGCTTCAACGATTGGCGCCGGAGCACAGACATAACCCACACGCCATCCAGTCATCGCATAGGCTTTACTAAACCCGTTCAGAAGGATTGTCCGCTCTTTGGCACCTGCAAGGGAAGGTACACAAACATGTGGTGCATCGTAGGACAAGCGGTCATATATCTCATCAGAAAGGATGTAAAGGTCGTTTGCACAGGCAACATCTACGACATCCTGAAGTTCCTGACGCCCCATTACAGCCCCGGTGGGGTTTGTTGGATAGCTCAGGAGGATGGCCTTGGTCTTTGGCGTGATGTACGTCGACAGATTATCTGCTTGGACTTTAAATCCATCCGCAGCGTGTGTAGGAACAGGAACCGGGATTCCTCCAGCGAACAACACGCAAGGCGCATAGGAAACATAACAAGGCTCTGGAACCAGAACTTCATCGCCGGGATTTAGAATCGCCCGAAACGCTGCATCGAGTCCTTCAGAAACGCCTACGGTAACGAGTACCTCACTGCGATGACAATAGCTAACGCCATAACGGCCTGCGATCTGTTGAGCGATGGCATCCCGGAGCTCCAAGAGACCATAGTTACTCGTATAGGTCGTACGGCCCTGTTCAAGGCTATGTATGGCCGCTTCCCTGACTCTCCAGGGTGTAACGAAATCCGGTTCGCCGACACCAAGGGAGATAACATCGTCCAGCTCTGCCACAAGGTCGAAGAACTTTCGGATACCAGATGCAGGAAGATTTGCGACAGTCGAAGATAAACTTTTCAAGGAGCTACCGCCAAGCGCTCATCTTTACCGGGTCGTGCAAATGCATCACCTTCTTGTTTATAGCACTTGAGGACAAAGCGGGTCGCAGTGCCGCGAACACCATCGATTGTTGCCAGCCGCTCAGCGACAAAACTGGCAACTTCCTGCATTGTTTCCCCGCGAACCACGACACGAAGGTCTTGCGACCCGGTCACCAAGTGTACGCTGACGACTTCGGGAAACTGCCTGATACGGTCCGCAATGCGGTCGTAACCGTAGCCACGTTCGGGTTGAACGGCAAGATCGATAAAGCTCTCGACAGCGGGTGCTGTTACGACATCCCACTTGATACGCGTACGGTATCCAGCAATGACGCCAAGCGCTTCCAGCCGTACACGCATTTCAACGATAGATTCCTCATCACAGCCTAGCATGGAGGCAAGCTGACTATCGGTGAGGCGGGCATTGCCCTCGATGCTCTTAAGGAACTGATGATCAACTTCAGAAACGGTTACAGACATCAACTACAACCCCAGCTCATCCATCAGCGTAGGAAGGAATTTCGTAGAAATGGCATTTGTTCGGTAGCGATCATCTTCAAGAATGGTTTTCAAAAATGATACGTTTGTTGGCAAGCCTTCGACCGTTACTTCGGAAAGAGCACATTCCATCCGGATGATGGCCTCTTCACGGGTTGGTGCCCAAACGATGAGTTTGGCAAGATTCGAGTCATAGTACGGAGGCACGGTATAGCCGGAGTAACACTGTGAATCAACACGGATACCCAACCCCCCCGGCATGATGAAGCTTGCCATTTTTCCAGCACTGGGTGCGAAACCCTTAGATGGATTTTGAGCAGTTACGCGGCATTCAATGGAGTGTCCATTCCAGTTAACGTCATCTTGTGCAATGGTCAAGGTCTCGCCTGCAGCAATTTGGATCTGCCACTTTACAAGGTCGACACCCGTAACAGCCTCTGTTACCGGGTGTTCCACTTGAATACGGGTGTTCATTTCCATGAAATAGAACTCGCCATTTGGGGTGTAAATGAACTCTACGGTACCGGCATTTGTGTAGCCGACAGCCTTTGCTGCACGAACAGCGGCATCCCCCATTGCAAAGCGCTGCTCAGGTGTGAGGGACACACTTGGAGCTTCCTCGACAACCTTTTGGTGACGAACCGTTTGCACTGTGCACTCACGTTCG
>JBEEMN010000128.1:0-5179 GCA_041192625.1 Armatimonadota bacterium | reverse complement strand
GGAATTGCCTGCCCACTGGATGCCATCGAGTTCATGCTCGCGGGCGCAACTGCTGTGGCCTGCGGTACGGGCAATTTTGTTGATCCCACGCTTTCCCTCGAAGTAATCGATGGTATTGAGAAGTATTGTGTTGAGAACGGTTTTGCCGATGTCAACGCGCTAATCGGTGCGGTAACCGCAGCTTAGGAGTTTACGATGTCAAGAAGTTACGAACTATTGCCCATCGGTGATAATGCACCCGAGGAAGTCAATGCCGTCATTGAAATCCCACGTGGGTCATCGAACAAGTACGAATATGACCGTGAGCATGGTATTTTCCGCTTGGATCGTCCACTCTACAGCCCACTCTTCTACCCATTTGACTACGGTTGGATTGCCGGAACGATGAGTGCTGATGGCGACCCACTAGATGTCCTTGTCATCGGGAGTCATCCAACCTTCTGTGGATGTGTTGTCACCTGTCGTCCATTGGGTGTCCTCTTGATGCGTGATGAAAAAGGCGCAGACGAAAAGATTCTTGCACGGGTGGCACATGACCCACGGTATTCCGGTGTCCGAACCCTTGGACATCTCCCAACGCACGTCCTCCGCGAAGTGGAGCACTTCTTTGATGTCTACAAGACGCTTGAAAAGAAGCCGGTTGCGATTGGTGAGTGGAAGGATGTCGATGTTGCTCAGCAGATGATTGAGAACTGCAGGCTGATTCGGAATCCAGGCGAGGGCTAAGCGATCGCTTTTTGACGTTCTGGGCAAGGAATGCGGGAGAGTACCACAGTCCCGTAGCGGAATCACACCTTAGAGGCTGACATGCAAGCAGTAAACCCATTTTGGAATCTTGGGTTGGAATATCTCCTCTCCGGAAAGCCGGCACATCATCGTGCGTCGGCAAAGCGTGTGGTTCAAATCTTCCTCTCAGGTGCAGCGAGCTCAGTTGATCTGTACGACTACAAGCCGATGCTTGAGCAGCGACGGGGTCAAGCGTTTGATCCCGGTGGGAAGCTTGAGCTCTTCCAAAGTCAGCCGGGTGTTGTAATGCCATCCGCGTGGGGATTTGAGCGTGCCGGGCAATCTGGGCGCTGGATTTCAAAAATCCTCCCGCACCTGTCGCAATGCGTCGATGACATGGCATTTGTCTACAGCATGACATCCAAGTCCAATGTCCATGGACCCGCGACGTTTTTGCAGACAACTGGCTTTGTACAGCCTGGTTTTCCATCGATGGGTGCGTGGATAGCGCACGGCCTTGGTAGCCTTACAGACAACCTTCCAGTGTTTGTCGCGCTTCCTGATTCCCGTGGCGTTCCGCCAAATGGTCCCGCCAACTGGGGCTCTGGCTTCTTGCCTGCCGCCACACAAGGGGTTGTCCTCCGCCCAGGCAGCAAGACTGCAATTCGGGACCTACAGCCACCATCCGATGTTTCATCTCCAGCGGCCGAAGCGGCACGAAAGCGCTTCTTAACGGACATCAACAGACTGGATGCTCGGACAAATGGTTCGGATGATGCCCTCATCGCTCGCATAAAAAGCCATCAACTGGCCGCAAAACTGCAGCTTTCCGCCCCTGAGGCCATGGACATTTCCAAGGAAAGCGCCGTAACACGCCAGCTTTATGGAATCGGTACTGCGCAGACAAATGACCTTGGGACACGCTGCCTGGTTGCCCGGCGGATGCTTGAGCGGGGCGTGCGCTTTGTCCAGATCTGGAGCGGAGCTGATAACGGCTTCCCACGCCGGAACTGGGATTCCCACGAAGACTTACGCAAAGACCATGCGGACATGGCAACCGAGCTTGATAAGCCGGTCGCTGGCCTTCTCCGTGATCTGAAGAGCCGTGGGCTCCTCGATGACACCATTGTTCTCTGTACAAGTGAATTCGGCCGGATGCCCTGTAGCCAGGGAGGTAAGGGGCGCGACCATAACCCCGAAGCATTTACGACATGGCTCGCTGGCGGCGGTGTAAAGGGTGGCACGGAAGTCGGCACGACCGATGAATGGGGCTATAGGGTCGCAGAAAATCCGGTTACAGGTTACGATGTGCACGCAACAGTCCTTGCATTGCTTGGTGTTGACCATACATCGCTGACATTTCGGCATAATGGCGTCAACCGCCGCCTCACAGATGTCCACGGGCATGTATTGAAGCAGCTGATAAAGCACGTGTGAGTGACTGACCGTGAACTCGATTGGAATGGAAACAATCTGAATGGCGCCAACGTTGGTGGTGATGGCAGCGGGAATGGGAAGCCGCTTCGGAGGAACGAAGCAGCTTGCTGGCGTAGGGCCAAGCGGTGAGACGATTCTGGATTACTCAGTCCACGATGCCATTTCTGCAGGTTTTGGCAAAGTCGTCTTTGTAATTCGCAAGGCATTTGCCGATGCCTTTGAACAAGGAATTGGCGAACGCTACAGCAACCTGATTGAAGTCGCCTATGCTTACCAAGAGCTTGACAATTTGCCCGCGGGGTGCACGCCTGATCCTGACCGCACAAAGCCGTGGGGCACAGCGCACGCTGTTTGGTGCGCACGTCCCGAAGTTTCCGGACCCTTTGCTGTAATCAACGCGGATGATTTTTATGGACAGGATGCGTTTGCACAAATGGCTGCGTATCTTAGCGCTGTAGGTACAGAACCTGGCAAGTACGCGATGGTGGCATTTGAAGTGGATGGCACATTAAGTCCATTTGGCTCCGTTTCCCGAGGCGTTTGTAAAGTGGACGCTGCACGCAATCTCGTGGAAGTCACGGAACACACCGCATTGATACGCTCCGATTTGGGAGTTGTGTCAACATTTGCAGATGCATCCACAGAGGTGCTCCCCTTCGACACTCTGGTATCGATGAATTTTTGGGGCTTTACACCTGACTTCCTCGAGCACACAGAAGACTATTTCATACAGTTTTATGCGGCGAATCATGCATCCGCAAAAGCGGAGTGCTACCTGCCATCTGCGGTGACGCACCTCATGCAGTCAGGCGCTGTCACCGTCAAAGTTCTAGGTACATCCGGCAGGTGGTTTGGACTCACCTATCCTGACGATCGAGATGCCGTTGTAAGTGCGCTTGCTTCTTACACGGACCAAGGCATTTATCCATCCCCATTGGTAGGCGAGGCTCTTAATGATTGATGCACGTTTTCAGCAGGAGCTGTGCGCCCAATATCCGGAGTGTGGACGCTGTGTAAGCGTTGAGGTGCTCGCTGGAGGGCATATCAACGATACTTACGTTGCACGCTACGATGTAAGCGGTGGTGTTCGAAGCCTTGTCCATCAGCGTATCAACCACAACGTGTTCAGGAATATTCCATACGTGATGGAAAATGTTGTGCGTGTGACTGAGCATGCGCGCGTGTGGTTTTCTAAGAATGGCGTGGTGGATGTTGACCGGCGAGTGCAGACTGTGTATCCAACCAGGGATGGCAATTATTACTGGCAGGACTCGACCGGAAACTACTGGCGTACGCAGGATTACATCGCCAATGCATTCTCGCGTGTCGTTCCTGAATCCAGCGATGATGCGTACGAGGCCGCCTTTGCATTTGGGATGTTCCAGCGCGTTGTTGCAGACCTCGATAAGCCGCGGCTTCACGAGACAATCCCAGGCTTTCATCACACTCCTCAGCGCTTCTCTGCCTTTGAAGTGGCTGTTGATGGCGATACATGTGATCGCCTTCGTGGATGCCAATCAGAAGTCGAGTGGTTATTGGACCAGAAGCCCTGGCATGCTCTGGTGCAGCAGGCATGGGATGCCGGTGTGCTTCCGGAGCGCGTCGTCCACAACGATGCCAAGGTTGCAAATGTCCTCTTCGATTGCGATACCGCAGAAGGGCTTGCCGTCATCGATCTGGACACCGTTATGCCCGGACTTTCCATCCATGATTTTGGCGATCTCGTTCGCTCTACCACGTGTACAGCCTCCGAAGATGAGATGGATCTTTCGAAGGTTAGCGTCGATGTCGACCTGTTTTCTGCGCTCGCGGCAGGCTTCATAAACGGAGCCGGGACTTTATTGACATCCGAGGAACGGTCAATGCTCCTCAGTGGAGCCAAGACAATCATCTTGGAGCAGGCAACCCGGTTTTTGAAAGACCACTTGGAAGGCGACACCTACTTCCGTGTTTACCGGCCAAACCAAAACCTTGATCGTGCACGGACACAGATACAGCTCCTCAAGAGCATCCAACAAAATGACCTGATGCTCAGTCTCATCATCAACGATGTTCAGCAAGGAGCCACTTCGTGACACGCCCCAAAGTCCTCATCACCGGAGGATCCGGTTTTATCGGCTCACATATCGCAGCTCTTGCATCCAAACATGCAGATGTACGGATCCTAGACAATTTTCGGTCCGGATTCCGTGAGAATCTGAACGGAATTGCGCATGAGCTGGTTGAGGGTTCGATTGAAGACATCGATGTTCTGAACGCCGTGATGTCGGGTGTTGACTATGTCTTTCACCTTGCTGCGATGATTTCCGTACCGGAGTCAATGCTCAAGCCTACAGAGTGCGTGGCTGTCAATACCGTCGGGACATTGAATGTTCTTGAAGCCGCAGCGCAGGCAGGCGTTAAGAAATTGGTTCTGTCATCCACTGCGGCCATTTACGGGGATGACCCTACGCTTCCAAAGGTAGAGTCATTGCCTCCTTGCCCGAAAAGTCCCTATGCCGTCACGAAGCTGGATGGCGAGTACTACTGCGCGATGTACACGGCGATGGGGCGGTTAGACACTGCCTGCCTTCGTTACTTCAATGTCTTTGGCCCTCGGCAAAATCCCAAGAGTGCTTATGCTGCTGCGGTTCCGATTTTTCTCAGCCGTGCATTGCGCGGAGAAGATATCACCATTTTTGGCGATGGCGGTCAGACCAGGGACTTTGTGCATGTATCGGACATCGGCGGTGCAAACTGGCACGCTGCGACAACCGCTGACATGACGGGTGTCTATAACGTGGCATGTGGAAAGAGCCTTAGCATTCGTGAGCTGGCTGAGCAGATAATTGCAACCACAGGATCGCGGTCAAAAATTGACTATCAACCCGAACGCCTTGGGGACATCCGTCACTCAATCGCAAATGTCTCACGCCTAACTGCCGCTGGCTATGTGTGCAATAGCGAATTTGATCAGCTGCTGGCATCTACTGCGGAAACCTATAGCAAAACGACCTAAGCAATGAAACTCGAAACC
>JBEEMN010000127.1:0-5182 GCA_041192625.1 Armatimonadota bacterium | reverse complement strand
GACATCACCGTCGCCAGCATACCTGGAACCGGCTCGACCTTTACCGTCATCCTGCCACTGCAATCCGTCGACACAACCGCTACGGAACACCATCCGGAAACGCCAGCCGCTTCGACAAAGCCTGCCGCCGCCGCGACACAATCTGCCGATACAGGCTCATCACGGGGCGTGATCGTGGTCATCGATGATGATGCGAATGTTCGCCACCTGATGGAGCGCTTCCTGAACCGGGAGGGCTTTACGGTTCACACGGCCGCGGATGGCGCCAGTGGCGTTGCTCTGGTTCGCCAGTACAAGCCGATGGCGGTGACATCGGACATCATGATGCCTGGCATGGATGGCTGGAGCGTGCTTTCGGCGATCAAAAGCGACCCGGAAATATCTGATATTCCTGTGATTATGCTCACGATGGGCGATACGCAGGAGCTTGGGTTTGCACTTGGTGCTTTTGACTTTCTGAGCAAGCCGCTGGACCGTAATCAGCTGCTCAAGGCCCTTGAGCGCATCAACCTGCCTGCATCCAGCGAGACGGAAATCCTGATCGTCGAAGATGACCGCGACACCCGCGAGCTTCTCCAGCGCACGCTTGAGCGTGAAGGTTGGAAGGTGATCACGGCAACCGATGGAGTCAATGCGATCGAGCTTCTTGCAGGGGCGACACGGGTTCCTGACCTGGTTCTCCTCGACTTGATGATGCCCCGGCTCGATGGTTTTGGGGTCCTCGATGCGATTCGCAAGAATCCGCTCTGGGCGAGTATTCCAGTTGTGATTCTGACTGCCAAGGATTTGACCATCGATGAACGGATGCTCCTCAGCCAGTCGAGCGCCGCGATTCTGGAAAAAGGCGCGGTACCACCGAGTGAAGTTTTGGAAAATCTGCGGTCGCAGCTCACATTCATCAACTCAAAGCGGACCAGCAGCTGATGTGTACACCTGTGAATGCTGGGATAGGATAGCGGCACTATGGCTACTGTATTGATCGTCGAAGACAACGAAATGAACCGTGACATGCTCTCCCGGCGGTTGGAGCGCCGAGGCTTTACCATCCGCATCGCGGTGGATGGCGCTGAAGGCGTAGCGATGGCCACGGCTGATATCCCTGACCTTGTGTTAATGGACATGAGCCTTCCCATCATGGATGGCTGGGAAGCCACGCGGACATTGAAGGCCAATCCTGATACGGCGGGTATTCCAGTGATCGGACTCACGGCGCACGCGATGGCCGGTGACCGCGAAAAGTGTCTTGCGGCAGGCTGTGATGACTATGACACCAAGCCCATCGAGCTCCCACGACTGCTCGAAAAAATGCAGAGTCGGCTCGGGGACAAGTTCCCCGCATGAGCCAAAACCAGCCAGCTCCAAGTAGCCACGCCATCTTCGAAGCGGAAGCCCTCTCGCATATCCGGCATGAGCTCCGGACGCCGCTTAACCAGATCATCGGATATTCCGAAATGCTCGAAGAGGATGCAGTCGATGCTGGCCAGGATGCGCTGGTACCGGACCTTCAGAAAATCCAGAAGGCAGCACGTAACCTCGATGGCCTGATCCAAACGCACCTTGGGACGCATGTCTTAGGCGCATTGGATGCGGTGATCGCCGATGATGAAGTGCATTCAGGCGCGGCGGGTGAGGCTCGTCAGCCGATTGGCTTTGCGATCCCGGATGCCGATGATGCTGCGGAAGTCCACCTGACACAGCTCTGCGGACATGTGCTTGCAGTGGATGACAACGAGAGCAACCGTGACATGCTGTCGCGGCGCTTGCTTCGCCATGGCCTGACCGTTGAAGTTGCTGTCAATGGCATCGATGCCCTTGCCCAGCTGGAAGCAAAACCGTTTGACTTGGTGCTGCTTGACATCATGATGCCTGAGCTGGATGGCTATGAAGTCCTCAAGCGGATGAAAGCCAGTGACAACCTCCGGCACATTCCGGTGGTCATGATTTCGGCATTGGATGAGCTTGAGAGCGTTGTGCGATGTATCGAGGCTGGTGCTGAAGACTACCTTTCGAAGCCGTTCAACCCTACATTGCTCCGTGCGCGTATAGGGGCCTGCCTCGAAAAGAAAGCCCTGCGCGATCAAGAACAGGAGTATTTGGCGACGATTGAGACGACGCAAAAGCGTCTCAAGCGCGAGCTAGATGATGCGACAACCTACGTCCGCTCCATTCTCCCGGAACCCGAGACCAAGCCGTATCCGATTGACTGGGTCTATACGCCATCCACAGAGCTCGGCGGGGATGCGTTTGGTTATCACTGGATTGATGATGACCATTTTGCGATGTATCTCCTCGATGTCTGCGGGCATGGAGTGGGCGCGAGTTTGTTGTCGGTTGCCGCCATCAACGTGATGCGGAATGGCTCAATCGCCCAGACCGACTTCCGTGACCCGGCGCAGGTGCTGACCCGTCTGAACAATATGTTCCTCATGGAACGCCAAAACAATATGTACTTCACGCTGTGGTACGGCGTGTTTCAGAAGAGTACACGCAAGCTGACCTTTAGTGGTGGTGGTCATCCGCCATCGTTGTTGTACACAGGCGACATTGATGGTGGCGAACCAGTGTTGCAGGAGCTGCATCGTGGCGGCTTGCCGATTGGTGCGCTTGAGGATGTTCCCTACGGGGCGAATACAGTCGATGTACCTGCGGATGCGCGGCTGCTTATTTTGTGTGATGGCACCTATGAGATCGAGCTTCCGGAAGGCGGGATGCTTGGACTTGATGGCCTTACGGAGTTCATCCGTCCGCGTGTGGCAAGTCCAACGCTGCTGACGGATATCACGGAGTGGATCCGTACGTTCCATGGGGATGGCCCACTTGAGGATGACTTCTCACTGGTGAGGGTGCATTTATGTTAGAGCTTGCGCCACGGGAATGGCACTTACTCCCGCAGAACAGCGAGATTAGCCGTGTGAATGGTGAGGTTGAGGAGTGGCTTGCGGGCGCGGATGTGCCATTTGCTGGCATTTACATGGCTAACCTGACGGTTGAGGAGCTGGTCACCAACTGCATTAAGTATGGCTATGCGGGGATGGATACGACCGATAAGGGCATCGATGTTGTGATTTCGATTGTCGGCGGAGAGCTGCGTATCATTTTGTCAGATGACGCAGCGCCGTTTGACCCGCTCGCACAGGCTGCGCCAGACCTCTCGATACCGCTTGAAGACCGGCCAATCGGGGGGCTTGGCATCCATATGCTCCGCCAAATGTCCACCGGTTTTACCTATGCGTTTGAGAATGGTCGCAACGTGGTGACGATTACCAAGCAGCTGGTCTAGGCGAGGCGCTGGCGTATCTTTGCGCTGATGCTGTCAACGACAACAACGGTAGCAATGGTGGCGATGACAATCAGGCCGAGGCGTGGATAGTTTGCCGCTTGGTATTGCAGCCCCAGGATAAAGCCGATGCCGCCTGCGCCGACGATGCCGATCACCGATGCCGACCGCACATTCAGGTCGAAGCGGTAGAGCACGAACGAGACGAAGTCCGGAAGAACCTCCGGCAGGATGCAGTGTCGGAAGATGGCCACGGGTGATGCGCCTGTTGTGGTGAGCGCTTCGATGGCACCTTTGTCCACATTTTCAATGCGCTCTGCGTAGAGCTTTCCAAGCATCCCGATGGAGTGGATGGCGACGGCCATCACGCCTGCAAACGCCCCGAGGCCAAGGCCCTTTATGAACGCGTAGGCGAGGAGGATTTCCGGGAAGGTTCGGATGGCATTGAGCAGAACTTTCCCGATGCCGGATGGTGCTGGAGACCGGACGAGGTTGCGTGCGGCGAGGACGCCGAACGGGATTGCCAGGATGCCGGCGAGGAAGGTTCCGAGGGCTGCGATTTGCAGGCTTTCGATCAGACGTTGCTGGACAATGGGCCAGTATTCCCAATCGGGGTGTGCGAACATGTCTGTAAGCATCGTGGCCGCTCTTGGGAAACCAGTGACAATACGCGCTGGTGTGACATCCATCCCGGCCATCGACCACAAGAGCAGCGGTGTGACAACGAGGAGTGTCAGTGTTGAGCGCAGCTTTTGCGTCATACGAGCCGCCTCCGGATGGTGCTAGACAGGGTGTCGATAAGCATCACGACGGCAAACGTTACTGCCGTGATGATGCCGACATTGGTGTAGTTGAGGAAGGCGATTTGCGTTTTGAGCAGCACGCCGACACCTCCGGCTCCAACAAGTCCGAGAACGGTCGCAGCGCGGACATTGATCTCAAAGGCATAGAGCGTGTAGGCGATGAACTCCGGGGCGATTTGTGGGAAGACTCCATGTCGCGCTTGGAGGATACGGGTGGCGCCTGTGGTTGCGATGGCATCCATTGGTCCGCGGTCAATCGTCTCAACGGTGTCTGCGAGGAGCTTTGCGACAACGCCAAACGAGAACACGAGCAGTGCGAGGAAGCCGGGGAACGCTCCGATGCCGAAGGCGCTCGCAAGGAGTGCCGCGAGGACGAGGTCGGGGATGGTCCGGATGAGGTTTAGCAGGTTGCGCGTGATTTGGTAGACCCACTTGTTTGGCGCGACGGTGCTGCTGGCCATAAAGGCGACGGGGAGTGCGAGGGCTGCGCCGAGCATGCTGGCGGCGAGGGCGATTCGAATCGTTTCGACCATCGGGGGGATGAGCTGGCCCGTAACAAAGTCCATCGGCCACGGGGGAAGCATCCCTTTGAAGAAGCGCAGCACATTGGGCATCCCATCATAGAGGACCCAGAGGTTGAATTTGGTGCCTTGGATACTCCAGATCAGGATAACGGCCGTGATGGCGGTGCCGACAACTGACATCCAGGGAAAGGGCCGCTTCGGGAGTGCCGGATGCGTTGACATCAGTGGTCGGCGGCTCCGCGCATGTCATCCGGGCGTATTTTCCGCTGGTAGATGCGTTCGAAGTCGGCCTCGGTCATGTCCGCGCCAGGGCCATCGTAGACAACGGTGCCAGCGTGGAGTCCGATAACGCGGTCTGCGTATTCCATCGCCATGTCGACGAAGTGGAGGTTGACGATGGTGAGGAGGCCTTCCTCGCGTGAGAGGGCTTTGAGATCCCGCATCACCTGATGGGCCGTCGGTGGGTCAAGGCTTGCGACGGGTTCATCCGCGAGCAGGATGCGTGGTTGTTGTGCGAGTGCGCGGGCGATGGCGACGCGTTGCTGTTGCCCGCCCGAGAGCTGGTCGGCGCGGTTGTA
>JBEEMN010000126.1:0-5182 GCA_041192625.1 Armatimonadota bacterium | reverse complement strand
AACATTGTCAACGTGACGCTGGATTGTCCGCTTTAGCGGGCGCGCACCATAAACCGGATCGAATCCGAGGGTTACCAGCGATTGCTTGGCTTCCGGGGTAAACGAAAGCGTAATGCTACGCTCGAGCAGCGCCGATATCGTCCTCTGTAGCAAGAGGTCAACGATCTTGAGCAAGTCACTTTCCGTCAGGCCTGCAAACGGAATGATCTCATCAATCCGGTTGATCAGCTCAGGACGGATGATTCCTGTCAACGCTCGTAATGCGGCCTTTTCTGGGTCGCCACCGGACCGGATCGCATCTTGGATTTCCTGAGACCCGAGGTTACTGGTCATCAAAATAACCGTATTCCTAAAGCTGACGACCCGACCTTGCCCATCTGTCAGGCGACCATCATCCAGGACCTGAAGGAGGATGTTCCAGACATCCGGATGTGCTTTCTCAATCTCATCCAAGAGGACAACCCGATAGGGACGCTTGCGAACCGCTTCGGTCAGCTGACCACCATCTTCATGACCAACATAGCCGGGTGGAGCACCGATTAGCCTTGCAACCGAGTGCTTTTCCATATACTCGGACATGTCAACGCGGACAAGCGCTCCTTCATCATCAAAGAGAAGCTCTGCAAGACCTTTAGCAACCTCTGTCTTACCTACGCCCGTTGGACCTAGGAAGAGAAAGGAGCCGATTGGACGCTTCGGGTCTGACAGTCCAACGCGCGACCTTCGGATTGCTTCGGCAAGTGCTGTGATGGCTCTGTCCTGTCCAATAACACGCTCATGGAGACGGTCCTCGAGATGAAGGAGCTTTGCAGCCTCCTCTTCAAGCATCCGCTGGATTGGAACCCCGGTGATACGCGCAACAACGCCGGCGATGTCATTTTCGCCAACGATTCTGTGAGCGCCCGTGGTGTCCTCCCAATCACGACGATGCTCGGAATACGTGTCACGAAGGGCTGCCTCTTCATCACGAAGCCGTGCCGCCTCCTCGTAAGCCATCCGATCAACGGCATCCTTCCCACGCTTAAGCAGGTCTTCCAACGATTTTTCCATCTGCTGGAGCTCGACTGGAACCGCTGAGAGGGACATCCGCACTTTGGACGCAGCCTCATCTACAAGGTCAATCGCCTTGTCCGGGAGGAAACGTTCGGTGATGTAGCGGCTTGACAGTAACACGGCTGCCTTGATGGCCTCATCTGTGATTTTGACCTGATGATGCTGCTCATACTTTGGTCGTAGACCTTCGATGATTGCAATGGTGTCAACGATCGTCGGCTCACCGACGTAGACGGGTTGGAAACGGCGTTCGAGCGCCGCATCCTTTTCGATGTACTTCCGGTATTCATTTATGGTCGTCGCACCGATGCATTGTAGCTCTCCGCGTGCGAGAGCTGGCTTCAGGAGATTGGACGCATCCAGTGATCCCTCAGCGGCTCCTGCACCAACGACGGTATGCAGTTCGTCGATGAACAAGATAATCTGTCCTGCAGCATCACGGACAGCATCCACGACGCCCTTGAGCCGCTCCTCAAACTCTCCACGAAACTTTGCACCTGCAATCAGGGCACCGAGGTCAAGCGTGAGCAGCGTCTTTCCACGGAGGGCATCCGGAACAGCGCCATCCACAATCTTTTGTGCAAGCCCTTCGACGATAGCCGTTTTTCCAACACCTGGGTCGCCAATCAAGACGGGATTATTCTTGCTACGGCGGGCGAGGACCTGAATCACGCGATCGACTTCATCACTTCGCCCGATGACAGGATCAATCCGACCCGCCTTTGCAAGAGCTGTCAGGTCACGGGTGTATCTACCGATGATTGAGTTGCCGACATCTGCGGCAGGCGAGTCAGAGCGCGTTCCTTTGCGTAGCTGGGCAAGCGCCTGATAGACCCGCTCAAGATCGACGCGTTGAGCACTCAATGCGCGCGAGGATGCGGAATCCCCTTCCTTGATGATCGCAATGAAGATGTGCTCCACACCAACAAACTCATCCCGGAGGCGTTGTGCCTCACTTTCAGAGATGTCGAGGATACGCTTCATCCGTGGAGTGATGTAGATCTGTTGCTCGCGCCCGCCGCTAGATTGCGTACGGGATGTCGATGCCAGATTGGTTTCGATGACTCGCTTTACTGCGGTGATGTCGGTGTTTAGATGTCCAAGGAGCTTCGTGACAATCCCATCGGTGTCCTCGAGCATCGCCACAAGCAAGTGCTCGGTATCAAGCTGGGAATGTTTGTAGCGCCTAAGAATATTTTGTGCATCGGACATGAGGTCCTTTGCGCGATCGGTGTAGTTTTCAAGCATTCTGTGTTCTCCTTATGCATACCGATCGTTCGGTGTCGGATGCTACTCGTATTGCCGAATGCGAATCAACAAGTGCTCGCGCTCAGCTTCAAGGCTCTCAAGGCGTTCCTTCAGACCTAGGATAATCTCAACCCCTGCTAGGTTGACTCCCAAGTCTGTCAGGGCCTGTATTTGGCGTACACGCTGGACATCGTAGTCGGAGTACAAGCGGTTTTTTCCAACACGCTGCGGCGTGACCAATCCGAGGCGCTCGTACATCCGAAGCGTTTGCGGATGAAGAGGTTCATCCGGTCGTTCAATCCGTATCAGTTTTGCTGCAATGCTGATGGTGTACAGGGGCACTGTTCCGCTGGCGTTCACTTGCTGTCCTCAAGCGCAGCAGCCAATTCATCCAGCGCCGCTCGTTGCCGGTCGGTCAAATTCTTCGGAACTTCAATCTTTATACGAACCAACATGTCGCCACGGGGATTTCCCGCACCCTTTGTCATGCCATGACCCGTGATGCGCAGCTGTTGTCCGCCTTGCGTGCCGGCTGGTAAGCGTAGTGTTTTACGCTCGCCTGATGGTGTCACGGCCGTGATCTCGCCTCCGATTGCACACGTTGTGAACGGAACGCTTACATCAACAATCAGATTGTCTTCTTTTCGGTCAAAGCCATAAGGATTGGTGATGTGCACCGTCGCGATGATTTCCGGGCGTGATGCTGTCGCGGGAAGGCGTAGTTTGGCTCCATCTTTGATGCTTGCTGGGACATTGAAGGTGATTGGCTGGCGTCCACCGACGATGGTCAACTGGCGGCTCACGCCGCTGATGGCCTCGGTCAGGGTGATGGTGACATCGACTTCCTGTGGTGCAGCAGCTCGTGGAGTGCGATTCCCTCGTCCAAAACCTGTCGCATCCTGATTGGCGCCGCCAAACAGTGTCGAGAAGAGGTCATTCAGGTTGGTGCCCCCACCAAGAGGATCGCCGACATCGTAGCGGATACGCTGGCCACCGCCAGCTCCCGGGAATGGTGCTCCGTAGCCACCAAATGGTGAGCCACCGCCAAACCCGCCCTGACCTCCGCCAGATGCCTCTGCCTGGCTCGCGGCGCGCCATTGATCTCCATAGCGGTCGTAGGCTGAGCGCTTCTTTTCATCCGAGAGCACTTCATAGGCCTCACCAACCTGTTTGAATTTGTCCTCAGCGCTTTTGTCATTTGGGTTGAGATCCGGGTGGAATTTGCGTGCCAGACGTCGATAAGACGCGCGCACTTCTTTTGTATCCGCGGATTTACTGACACCTAGAATCGAGTAGTAGTCTTTATAAGATGGTCCCATATGCTCAATTCTCCTGAGTCCAATGATGTAACCTTGAGGTGTGAAAAAGCCGTGGATGGGTGGCCACCCACGGCGCATTTAGGTCTGTTCGGTCAGCTGATTGCGATGCGCTTGACTTTGGATTCTTCGGCTTTAGGAAGCGTGATTTCAAGAATTCCCTGATCAAACGATGCCGTTACCGCATTCCCATTGACAGGAAGCGGGAGCTGAAACGTTCTAGCAAAGGTTCCCTGAGGCCGCTCTGCGACGAGGGAATGGTCATCCAAACCGGTTTCCGGAAAGGCACCGTGGATGCTGACTGTTCGGCCCTGAACATGTATGTTGATGTTTTCTTTGGATAGTCCCGGGAGGTCAACGGTGATGCGGTATGCACTGTCCGCCTCGCCAATGTTGACCGCTGGCGACTGATGTCCAGTCAGGGAGCGCAAGAGAGGTGAGGTGGATTGACCATCCAGCTTGCGTTCTCCGGGTACGGCAAAGTGTGTGAATGTCATTGTTTGTGTTCTCCTTTTCCCTCGTTGGGGAATGCCGGGTACTTTTGTACCCGGCACCGTATGTCGTCGCGGCTTACTTGCCTTCGTCGACCACCTCGGCATCGATGACATCGTCATCATTTGCTGATGGTTGTTGTGCTGCATCAGCTGGCGCACCAGCCGCAGCGGCTTCCTCATTCTGCTTGTAGAGACGCTCTGCAAGTGTGAAGCTTGCTGTTTGCAAGTCACCGAATGCGGTGTCGTAGCCATCAAGGGTCTCGCTGCTTAGTGTTGTACGCAGGGCTGCGATCTTGCCATTGATGTCGGTCTTCTCATCTTCGGTAGCCTTGTCGCCAAGGTCCTTGATGGTTCGCTCCACAGAGTAGATTAGCTGGTCTCCCTGGTTACGCTTCTCAGCGAGGTCCCGTTGCTGCTTGTCTTCTTCTGCATGGGCGGCAGCTTCCTGCACCATCTTCTCGACTTCACTCTTGTTGAGGTTCGATGAGCCTGTGACCGTGATCTTCTGCTCCTTGCCGGTTCCCTCATCGCGTGCTGAGACGGAGAGGATACCGTTGGCATCGATGTCAAAGGTGACCTTGATCTTCGGAACGCCACGTGGGGCTGGTGGGAGACCGGAGAGTTCGAAGTCTCCGAGCATCTTGTTATGCGCTGCAATCTCACGCTCGCCCTGGCAAACCTTGACATGGACGCTTGTCTGGCCATCCGCAGCCGTTGAGAAAACTTCCTCTTTACGGGTTGGGATGGTGGTGTTACGGTCGATCAGCTTTGTCATGACGCCGCCAAGCGTTTCAATGCCGAGCGAAAGTGGGGTGACATCGAGGAGGACAACATCCTTGACTTCACCACCAAGAACACCAGCCTGAATCGCGGCACCTACGGCAACAACTTCATCAGGATTGACGCTGCGGTTTGGCTCCTTGCCAATCATCTTGCGGACCTGCTCCTGAACGGCAGGGATACGGGTCGAGCCACCAACGAGGATGACTTCATCGATATCTGGTGCCGACAGCTTTGCATCCCGGAGTGCCTGATTGACAGACTCAGCGGTACGCTCAACGAGATCGCGGG
>JBEEMN010000125.1:0-7739 GCA_041192625.1 Armatimonadota bacterium | reverse complement strand
GCCGAAGATTTGGATATGGACTACACCGATGATGACACTGCCTGAACTGATTCGCGACCTTGAGCAGACTGTGGGCGGCGATGCCATCCTTTGTGTGCACGCCGTCAACCTGACGACGGGAGATAGCTTTTCGCACAACGAGTGGAGAGTGATTCCAACTGCGTCAATGATAAAGATTGCCATTGTGGACATGGTGTCCCGTCTTGTAGCAGCAGGTGGACTCTCATGGGATGACGCATGTAAGTTCAATAATGGCGATATCGTAGGTGGGGCCGGTGTGCTTCGCTATATGGTAAGCGTACGGGATATCTCCCTCTCTGATGCTGCAACGCTGGCAATTGTGGTCTCTGACAATGTGGCGAGCAATCTCTGTCTCGATGCTCTTGGCGGGGCTGCAGTCGCGACCGCGATGCTGCGTCGGACCTGGGATATAGAATCGACGATTATCAATCGCCCAATAACGATGACCCCTGCACCAGATGACGACGAGCATACTGCGCAATCCACTGCATTTGATTTGGTAACAATCGCATCGCACCTGACATCCGATACGTTGGAGCGCATGGAAAAGTGCATCGATGGTCGGATGCTCACTAAATGGCTTCCACTAAGCTGGGCAATCGAGCCTCCCAAGTCTGTTTGCAAGGTCGCACACAAACCAGGTTGGATTGAGTCTTTGCGCGGGGATGTCGGAGTTATCAATGTTGATGGAAACCGTGTCGTGATGGCAGTTGCTATCGACAATCTCCCTCCTGGACACATGCACCAAGGAAACGACGCAGATGCAGCCGTTGCAACAGTCAGCGCCAAAGTTCTAGAGGCACTCGTCCCGGGCTTCAAAAGCCTCCTGAAAGACTAACACTATGTCCTTTATTGAATTCCTCAATCGCTACATTGATGACAACCAGGAAACGGCCATCGCATCACTGCAAGCCTGTCTCCGCATTCCATCGGTTAAAGATGATGCAACCGTCGCCTCTGGCGCGCCGTTCGGTCAAGCGTGTGCGGATGCACTGACATATACCTTGGATATGTGCGCCGCGGCTGGGATGCACACCGTCAACCTTGATGGCTTCGTGGGCTACGCCGAATTTGGACCAGTGGATGCTGTGGAGCATATTGCGTTGCTCGGCCACTTGGACGTCGTTCCACCCGGGGATGGTTGGTCAGATGGTCCGTGGGATGCCGTCGTTCGCGATGGCCGTATATGGAGCCGTGGTGCGCAGGATGATAAGGGCCCGACATTTGCTGGCGTACACGGTGCAATCGCATTGTTGCAAAGTGGTGCCGAGCTGCGCCACCGTGTCAGGCTGATATTTGGGTGTGATGAAGAGTCCTCATGGCAATGTATGGAGCATTACTTTGGCGCAGCGGGACAACCGATGCCAAAGCTTGCATTCACCCCGGATGCCGGCTTCCCTCTATATCACGCTGAAAAGGGTAGCTACACTGCGACCGTGACACGGCCGCTTGGTTCCACATCAGCAGGAATCACGAGTTTCACTTCCGGGCTCCGACCTAATATGGTCCCAGACAAAGCAACTGTAACGATTAGTGATGCATCACTCTTCAATCGTTTACGTGTTGCAATGCCGACTGCTATTGAAACACCCGGTGGTGGACTCCAAGTAACGGGTGTATCCGCACATGGCGGAGCACCACATGGTGGTGTAAACGCAGCGATGCTCCTCGCACGTGGCTTGGAAAGTGCGACCAGCGATGCGTCATGGCAGGCATTGGTTGCCCTCTGCGACTGTGATGGCAAAGGGGCAGGTATCGAAGGCCAGGATGACCTGACGGGTGCTCTAACCTTGAATGTTGGCGTTGTGAATGTAAAGAATGGCCTCTTAGAGGTGGTTATCAATGTGCGATACCCGGCGACATGGGATGATTCTGTCTTGCAGCGCAGCTGGGATAACCTGACAGAACGTGGGTGGACGCTTGTGGAATTTGACCATACGGCTCCATTACATGTGCCAATTGATCAGGAACCTGTCAAGACGCTGCTTAGCGTTTATCGTGACCATACTGGGGATATGTCGGCTCCCAAAACCATGGGGGGACGAACCTACGCAACAAGCGTTCAGCCTGTAGGAGTTGCATTTGGTGCCGCGATGGCCGGCGACCCGGAAGTTGCACATCGCCCAGATGAGAACATTTCTGTTGAACGCTACTTACAGTGCATTCGCATTTATGGTGATGCACTCTATCGTCTGGCCAACACGTAAAGAACTTAGAACAGAACCTCTTTCTATTCCTTGGTACTTTTGATGGTGGGATGCCACTGAAGATTGTCTCTCAGCATCTTGCAGTTCATCTCTGATGGTCTTTGCACGGCCACGGCTCATTCATGTTCAGCCTGTTACGCACATTATGCTGCTGCTATATTGCTAATCACCATTCAATATGCCGTCGACGAAGGTGTAAATCCTGTATCGAATGGGTAATAAATATCTGTGAGCGATTTTGATACTAATCATGTATGGCGTAAGCTGTGTGCCGGGCAGGCTAAAATCTACCACTCGAATGGGTCGGGATTCTCTTCGACATCCAGTGGTACGGAAATGGCCGAATCCGACTTGGAGAGCTTGCCGAACGGTCATCCCTCAGCCGCAGTGGAATCACGCGGCTGATTGACCGGATGGTCGAAGGTGGAGTCATTTCCCGTGAAGCTTGTGAACACGATGGTCGTGGGACCTATGCCGTTATCTCAGAGCTGGGTAAGACTCAGCTGACTGCTGCTTTGCAGGTGCAAGAGCGCGTTCTGCAAGCCGCGTTCTATCGACGATTCACCAATGGTGACATGGAAGCGTTTGTGCGTATTGCAGGAGCCCTCGAAGGCGCTGATTAAACCTAGAGTTGTAAAAGCAAAGCCCACCGTAGACAAACAGCGGTGGGCTTTTTCTTTGCATGAGCTACCTACTTCGGAGTTGTCACGCGTTCTTGGATGCCATCAATGACAGTCTGAACAACCGACTTGGCATCCATGCCACACAGCTCCTGCAGCTTAGGTATGGTGCCATGTTCTACGTAGCTGTCAGGGAGTCCGATTCGTTTTACGGTTATATTAGGCTTTCCAATATCCTGGATGGCTTCTGAGACCGCAGACCCAAAGCCTCCGGTGATGACTCCATCTTCAAGCGTGACGATTAGCTGCGCGGACTCTGCGACCCGCTTTAACATTTCGATATCCAATGGCTTGATCCATCGGATATTTACAACCGTACAGTCAATTTTGTGAGCGTCACGAAGGATTCGCGCTGCCTCCAGCGCCTGATTGACCATCGGGCCAACCGCTAGCAATGCAACATCCCCGCCGGACATCAGCGTTTGTGACAACCCATGACGTATCGGTTGGGGCTTCGGCTCGAGCAAAACAGTGCTACCGCGCGGATAGCGGATTGCAATCGGCCCTTGATGTTCCGTTAACGCGTAGCGAACCATCTCCCGGAGCTCTGCTGTGTCACAAGGAGCCAAGAAGGCCATTCCCGGAATACTGCGCATGTACGCAATATCCATCGCTCCGTGATGCGTCGCACCATCATCGCCCACAAGACCAGCCCGGTCAAGACAGAACACCACAGGGAGGTCTTGAAGACACACATCATGGATGATCTGGTCGTACGCCCTCTGTAGAAATGTCGAATAAATCGCACAGACAGGACGGAAGCCTCCAGCTGCGAGTCCAGCGGCAAATGTCACCGCATGCTGCTCTGCAATCCCGACATCGAAGAAGCGCTCAGGAAACTTTTCTGCAAACTTAGCCAGCCCCGTACCATCGGGCATCGCTGCGGTAATCGCCACGACCTCTGGATGGTTGACTGCAACTTCGTTGAGGCTTTCGACAAACGCTTGCGTATAGGAAACCCCGGATGCTTTCTTCTCAAGGTTGCCATCTTCGACATTGAAGCCACTGACCGCGTGCCATGTACGCTGATCGCCTTCTGCCGGCACATAGCCCTTGCCCTTGGTCGTGTTGACATGCAAGAGAACTGGACCCTTAAGGCGCTTGACTTCCTCGAAGACTTCCGTCAGGAAACCGATGTCGTGGCCATCAAGTGGGCCGATGTATTGAAAACCGAGCTCCTCGAAGAAGAGTCCCGTGTTGGCTGGGGCAACCAGATGCGTTGCCGCATGGCGAGCGCCACTCGCAGCCTTATAAAGCAGACCTTCCTTCGGAATGGACGATTTAAAAGCCGACTGAGCCTTTTGAAACTGCGGATTTAAGCGAAGCTTTGCGAGCATCGTCGCAAGCGCACCGACATTTTCAGCGATGCTCATATTGTTGTCATTGAGCACCACAACCATGTCCGTTTTCTGGTCGCCAATGTTCAGCATTGCTTCCAGCGCCATCCCGCCTGTCAGCGAGCCATCCCCGATAACAGCAAGCACATGCTCTTTCGTACCGCGGAGGTCACGGGCCTTAGCAAAGCCAAGTGCAGCCGAAAGCGATGTAGACGCATGACCTGCACCGAAGAGGTCATACTTGCTCTCATCACGACGCAGATAACCGCTGATGCCACCATATTGCTTGATGGATGACAGTTGCTTCCATCGTCCCGTGAGCATTTTATGCGGGTAGCACTGATGGCCGACATCCCAGATGACCTTGTCTTCAGGGATTCCGTATGCGTGGTACATCGCGATCGTGAGCTCGATGACGCCAAGATTTGGTGCAAAGTGCCCGCCGACTTTTGCTATCGTTCGTACCAGACCATCACGGACTTCATCAGCAAGACGGTTGAGTGTCGGCACATCCATCGAACGGAGGCTTTCTGGACCACTCAGGTTGTCAAGCAATGGGTATTCATTCTGCATAGGAAATCCTTACTTTGTCTGGCAAAGTCACGACACATCTACAACTAACCACAACGTGTCGTATATGTCAAAACGCTGGTCGTTGGTGAAAGGTTCCGCTATTCTGGCTCAGCAGTGCCTTCGAGGACCAAGCCCTTGGTTTCGGGGAAGCGCTCGTACCAAAGCTCGAGGCAATCATGGAGATGCTTTGCATACTTATAATGCGCGCCAGTACCCGTTCGGAGCTCAGCTTCATAGATAAACTTGTCGGCTGTTGTCGTGTGTTCGAAGAAAAACTGAGACCCCAGCAGACTCTTGTAGATGTCAGCGGGATTGCCAGCTGCGATTCCCTCACGCGCAGCCAATGTCATCTGGCGTCCGCGTTGTGCCCAAGCCTCAAGTGGCGATGCATCAACACCTTCAGGAACCTCATCAAGTGCACAATAAAAGCCTAGCGGTAGCATCGGGCAGTATTTATTCCCAGTCCGATGCCGGTTTAAGTCGCGAAGCTCTGCCATTGTTACCGCTTCCCACCCAAACCGCACTGATGTCCGCCGTAGGGCATCTCCGACAAATCCGTAACGGTTGTCATGAAAGGCAAACGCCGAAGTCATAGCTGCATCTGTGACATCAGCAGGTACATCAATGTCTACAAATGCCGTGTCGCGTGCTTCTCCAAATCCACTTGCAAGGTTATTTGGGATAACGTTTGCCCGCTGGGACACTTCGACTTGGTTTGCTCGGATGCCTGCTGCGATGCCATCGACAAGGCGGGCATGCCGGATGAGCCGCGGGGTGACAAGTGCGAGTTCATCGCGCATCACCGCTGCAACCTGTTCAGCTTCCGCAAGTCCGGATGCAAGCAGCTGCTGAATGAGCCCAACCCAGCCTCTCGCGCTCATCACCAACATCATGTTCGTCTGCGCAGTGACTGGTAAAAAGTACCTTGCGCGGTCAAAGGCATAGTTGCGACGGATACGCGCTGCGGCTTTCGTGGGCGTTCCCTGCGGAATTCTGACCAGTGCTGGAAACTGCTCAGCGATTCCTTCCCAATACGCTAGTGCCTGATTGTAAATGTCCATCGCTGCAGATGCATGATTGCTGTCTGATGCTCCGGTTATATCCGCGCCAAGAAGCGTGTCATTTGCGATCCGAATATAGCGCGTGGATGATTCCTGCCCGCCAGCCGTCGGCACCAAGCTCCAAATGTGGTACGCAAGCCACATGCTGATGCCATCGATAAACATCGCAACAGGAGCCATGTCTGCAATCGATGCGTGGCCATAATCAACAAACTTGAAGATACGGTCGACGGCAGCATCCATATCGGATGGATCAATCTTGGATAGGATGACATCAAGACCATCTATGGACCTGGAATAGCGTGCTCCTGTCGCTGACAGGAGCTCAGGGGTGAGCTCCGGGCGTCCCGCAGCTCTTGCATCCGGCGTGGATGTCAATGCAACGTGTGTGACCCGGAGCGGCGTGCTCATGCGGTCTCCCCCTCAGGGGCAGGGGCTGTGACAGCGGCTTCAGGAGTGGCGGCGCGTGGGGGACGAGGATCCTGACCTTTTTCTTTGTACTTACATTCCTTGGATGCGCATTGGATACCCGTATAGCGCCCGCGGAAGTAAGCATGGTGGAGAACGCCATTACAATCTGGACATTGCCTGTCACTGAGCGGAAGGCCGGAGAGGGTGCACTTGCAGGCAGGGTAAGTCCCACATCCGTAAAAGATGCCGCGCTTGCTCCCTTTTTCTACGATGTCGCCTTCTTTACACAGCGGACACTTGATGCCAGTACTGACAGGAATGTCTTTCTTGATGTAGCGGCATTTTGGGAACGCGCTACAGCCAACAAAGGTTTTGCCAAACCGGCTGACACGCTCAGAAAGCTGTGCGCTGCATTCAGGACACGGCTCATCCAAAAGCTTTGGAGGAACTGCTGGCTCTGCCTTTGCGACAGCCTTCGATTTTAAGATGTAGTTACATTCCGGATAGCCGCTACAGGCGTAGAACTGGCCAAAGCGTCCGCGTTTCAGAACCAGTTCCTTGTCGCAGTTCGGACAGTTCGGAATGGACTGATCGATTGCGGTTTTGAACTCTTCATGTACGGAGCGCAGGAACTCAACCCAATCACGTTGACCTTCAGCAACTTCATCCAAGCCATTTTCAAGGTTCGCGGTGTATTTGACATCGACAAATTTCGGGAGGTCTGCAACAAGCGTGTCTGTTACCGCGCATCCAATCGGATTTGGATGGAAGCGCTTGTCAACAACTTCGACGTAGTCTGCACGGATTTTTTCCATGATCGATGCGTATGTGCTGGGACGTCCGACCTTGTTTTCTTCGAGTGCCTTGACCAGCGATGCTTCTGTAAAGCGGGGAGGCGGATCGGTAAAGTGCTGCTTCGGGACGAGAGCATGAAGCTTTAGGACTTCACCTTTCTCCATAGGAGGCAAAATACGTCCGTTTTCCGTATCCGCTTTTTCTGCCGCAACATCATCCCGACCTTCTTCGTAGACACGCAGGTGGCCATCAAATTTTCGAACACGCCCGGTCGCGTGGAAAATGGCCGCACCCACTTCGATGTCAACACTCGTCTGGTCGAAGGTGGCCACTGCCATTTGGGATGCAACAAAACGGTTCCAGATAAGCGTGTAGAGCTTTAGTTGGTCAGCTGTCAAGGATGAACTCTTCAGCGAGTCTGGCGTTCGGCGGACATCGGTCGGGCGAATGGCTTCATGGGCATCCTGCGCGGCACCCTTATTCGTATACACATTGGGGCTTGCTGGGAGATACTGCTCACCATAATAGGATGCGATAAAGCCGCGGGCAGCCACTTGTGCTTCGCCTGCGATACGGGTTGAGTCCGTACGCATATAGGTAATGAGACCCGTCGTACCATCTGGACCGCCAACATCGATACCTTCGTAGAGGTTC
>JBEEMN010000124.1:0-5238 GCA_041192625.1 Armatimonadota bacterium | reverse complement strand
AAGCATCACGCTTGCGCCGGAGCATGTCACTGAGACAACCCGCTGTACGGTTATTGGTAACGGCTCTGTACGTGTATCTACGGTTGAGCACCTCTCCGCTGCCTGTACGGCGCTTGGTGTTACCGCCTTGGATGTGAACCTTAGTGGCCCGGAATTGCCGATCGGCGATGGCGCCAGTCTGTTTTGGATGAATGCATTGGCAGACCTTGGCTTCGTGGATGAAAACCCGACGTGGTATGAGATTCCACATGCAATTGAAGTCCCTGGAGCCAATGGTGCATTCATTGGTATCTATCCGGCAGCCGAACCAACATTGACGGTGCTCGTACAGTTTCCGGATGCAGTTGTAGGCACGATGGCGGCTCGGTGGGTACCGGGAGCGACGTGTTTTCGCGACACGGTTGCACCTGCAAGGACATTTGGTTTCCGGCGGGAAGTGGATGCATTGCTTGCGGCTGGGCTTGGCCGCGGCGGAACTCTTGAGAACTGTGTTGTCGTCGAAGAAGCAGGCTACGCTGGGCCACTTCGGATGCCTGAAGAGCCGGCGATGCATAAATTACTGGATGTTGTAGGGGATTTAGGCCTCTGTGGAGGGCTCCCGTTGGCTCAGATTGTGGCGGTTCGCCCCAGTCACGGGTTGAATGTAACCGCGGCACGCACACTGTCTGCGCTGATGAGAAAGTAGGATACGATGGACATCGACTTAACCAAACCTCTGGATATTCGCATATTGCAGCGCATATTGCCGCATCGCTATCCATTCCTCCTAGTCGACCGTGTGCTCGAAGTTGAACCTGGCGTTAGCATCAAGGCTATTAAAAACGTAACCGTAAATGAGCCGCATTTCACGGGACACTTCCCTGGAAATCCCATCATGCCCGGCGTTCTTCAGCTTGAAATGATGGCGCAGGTCGCAGGCATTAGCCTCCTTCTTTGCCCTGAATATGAAGGCCGCCTCGCGCTCCTCGCCGGCATCGATAAAGCACGCTTCCGCCGTCCGGTCGTTCCGGGAGATGTCCTCTTGGTCGAAGTCGAAGTCACCAAAATGCGCGGGCCGATGGGCTGGATTAAGGGCACTGCAAGCGTTGAAGGCAAGGTTGTCTGTGAGGCGGAAATCGTGTTCGCTCTGGCAACTCAGGATCGGGAGGCTGCCGAATGAGCGCTGTGATACATCCGACTGCCATCGTGGATGAGTCCGCGGTAATCGCCGATGGAGTCAAAATCGGTCCCTTTTGCGTCATCGGCCCAAACTGCACCATCGGTACCAATACCGAGCTCTTCGCACATGTCGTCCTCGAAGAAAATGTAACGATTGGTGAGGACTGTGTTCTCAAAGCGGGTGTTGTTCTCGGTGGCCCGCCACAGGACCACAAGTTCAAAGGTGAGTCCACCGGTGTAATCGTGGGGGACCGCGTCCAGCTGCGTGAATACGTGACGATCCACCGTGCCACAGGCGAAGGTAATAACACCGTCGTTGGAGATGACAACCTTCTCATGGCGTACGTCCATGTCGGACATAACTGCCAAATCGGCAGCCGGAACATGCTCTCAAGCTATGCGGGACTTGCCGGACACGTCACGATTGAAGACAATGTCGTGATTGGCGGCATGGTCGGCATCCACCAGTTTGTCCACGTGGGCAAGTATGCGATGCTTGGTGCGTATTCCAAGATTGTTCAGGATGTTCCACCGTTTATGCTGGCGGATGGTCGTCCGGCGGATGTTCTTGACATCAATGCGATTGGACTTCGGCGCACTGGTCTGTTGCAGGAGGATCGGAACACGATTAGTGATGCCTACAAGCTTCTCTACCGTAGCTCGATGAACCGGGCACAGGCGATTGAACAGATTCGAAGTGAGCTGCCGCAGATCGAGGCGCTGGAATATCTGCTCGCCTTTGTTGAGCGCGTGTCAAAGGGCTCATCGGGCCGGCAGGATGACCGTCCACGCCGCTAAGGCCAACCGATGCAAATAGCGATCACAACCGGCGAAGCGAGTGGTGACAAGGTTGCTGGTGAGCTTGCCCGACGGTTAATGGCTCGGCTCCCGGATATTCAAATCTGGGGGGTGGGCGGAACCGCTATGCAAGCCGCCGGTGTGGATGTCCTTGTCGACACCAGCCGGTTTGGGGCAATCGGAATCGGAGGCGTCCTCCCCCTCCTTCCTAAAATTCTCGCAGCAAGGCGTAAGGTTTTTACGGCGATGCGCGAGCGGCGTCCGGATGTCCTTGTTGCAATCGATGCCGGTGCGTTTCACTATGGCTTTGGACCGGTCACGGGTTTATGTCCCTGGGTACGCAAGGAGCTGCCAGAGACCCGCATCCTTGCCTGGATGCCGCCCGGTTCCTGGCGCAAGACGCTTTCCGGGAGTTCGCTAGGTGCGTGCACGGATGCTGTCTCAAGTCCATTTCGCTGGAATGCGAGTGAGCTGCAACGGCTTGGCGTCAACGCTACGTTCACCGGTCATCCTCTCCTTGATTTTGTTACTTCCGACATGACCGATACTGCAGCGACATCCCGATGGGGGCTCGACATGAACCGACCCGTTGTTGCATTGCTGCCCGGAAGCCGGGAGCAGGAGCTCGGAGAGCTGCTGCCGGTCATGCTGGATGCTGCATATCAAATGGCCGAGCGGGTTCCGGGCGTGCAGTTTCTGCTTGGCCTTGCTCCAACGATTGACCGTGAGCGGGTCCAGAATGCGGTTTTGGATGCCCATAAGCGGGCTCAAAATCGCGCCTTGCATTCTGACGATGCCCCTTCTAGGAATTCGGGTCCAGTGCTGACACCCGTGCATGTGACGGCAGGTGCATCCAAGGGTGCTGGTCCGAGCCAGCCATGGCATCTGGAACGCTCAACGCGAAGCACACATATGCTGCCGTTGGTAATCGTCGAGGATGCGACATTTGATGTCCTAAAAATGGCGGATGTTGCGGTTTGTGTGAGTGGAACGGTGACCCTTGAGGCGGCCATTCTTGGGACCCCGATGGTGATTGTGTACAAACTTCCAAAGTCGGGACTTTGGCAATATCGCTTGATGAAGAAACGCTTACCAGCGCACATTGGGTTACCAAACCTTATTGCCGGTACGCAGATTTGTCCAGAGTTGCTGCAGGATGCGGCATCGGCGGATGGAATCGCTGCTGAAACGGTGCTCTTGCTGTTGGATCCCGAGTGGCTGTTCCGGATGAAAGAAGGGCTGCGCGGTGTTCGGGATGCCCTGGGAGAACCGGGAGCAGTCGACCGTACGGCTGAGCTCGTAATCGCGCTTGGAAGTGGTAGCCGGAAATGAAACTTGTGATTTCGCCGTGTCCAAATGATGTTTGGGTGTTTGCCGGGTGGATGCTTGGGAAAATAAATGCTCCTCAGGTTGATGTTGAATTCCTTGATGTTCAGGCGGCGAATGACCTGCTGATTTCTGGCGGCGGTGATGCGGATGTTATCAAGGTTTCCTACGGCGTCTGGAATGCTCTTGGTGATTCATGGAATCCTCTGCGTAGTGGAGGCGCACTCGGACGCGGGTGTGGGCCTCTCTTGTTACAGAACACTGCTGGACCTGCGCAGGCGACGGTTTTGGTTCCCGGTCGGCATACGACGGCGAATCTTCTTCTGGATGTCTATCTGGGTGATGAGGTTGTAACAAAGGAGTTTCTGCCATTTGATGCACTCTATGCGCGTCTATGTGCTGAGCCCGGCTGTCGCGGCGTTGTCATTCATGAGAGCCGATTCACGTATCAGCGTGATGGGCTTACGCTTGTACAGGATCTAGGCGAGCACTGGGAGCGTGTAACGGGAGCACCGATACCGTTAGGCTTGATCGTACACCGGGCCGGTTTGGACACAGAAGCCATCGATACCACGATTCGTAGAAGCATCGCCTGGGCGGATGAGCACCCAGAGGAAGCCCTTGCATTGTGTGCTCAGCATGCTCAGGAGCTGGACCCGGATGTGATGAAGGCTCATATCGCTCTTTATGTGAATGGCTTTACGAAGGATATCGGCCTCGAGGGCGAAGCTGCGATCGCAGCACTGTCATCGCACCTCCATAAACGGTCCGAACACCTATAGACACAAAAGCGAACAAGTGTTTGCTTTCGTCCGAATTGCATGTTATTCTTTGGCATGCAAACAAATGTTCACATGCCTTTCCGGGTTACCGCCTCCGATGCGAGTATTGCACTGAGGAAACCAATCATGAGTAATATCTGGCCAGGCTTTGTTGCTACGCATTCACTACAGTCATCCGCATCACAGGAATCGCTGCGTCAAACTCGTCGGATGGCACGTAAGCTACAGTCCGAGCGCCGTCGCCGAACCATCTGGGTCATGGTTGCACTGTGTGTGGGAGCGGTGATCGGGTCGATGTTCAGCAAGGCGCATAGCCAATCGGTTCCAGTTCCTCCAATTGTTGTCAAAGCTGGCATTGGGGACACGGTCTGGTCGATTGCAAAGCGACATCCAAGAACAGGGATGACCACTGGCGCGAGGATGCATCAGATTATCAAAGCAAACCCAGACCTTGGCGGCACTCTGTACGCGGGTGAAACGATTGTCATCCCAGCGCGTTAGAGGCAGCTGTTCAAAGCACGTGACAGCCTGATTCAGAGCGATTCGTTCGTTATACGATGGCACATTAACGAGGAGAGCTGCGTTAGTGTTGGGTTAGGTAGTTACGTAAATGGTCGAGCAGGTTACTACCCAGATGTCCATGCGGGAAGCGTTTTTGAGTGATGGCACGCAATACGTCGCGCATCACCTAACTGAATAAGCTGCGGATCATCCGTGAGACATTTTTCAGTTCTGTAAGCACAGCGTGTCTGGAACCGGCAGCCTGACGGGATATCCAGTGGACTGGGTGGATCGCCATCGAGAGCCGATGTTGTCCGACGCTTCGTTGGATCTGGACTTGGCGCAGACAGGATGAGACTTCGGGTATACGGATGCTGAGGATTGTCGAAAATCTCTGCCGTAGTACCTAGCTCTACAACCCGGCCAAGGTACATCACCGCCACACGGTCTGTCACATGGCGCATCAGTGCCAAGTCATGGCCAATAAACATATAGCCGACATTACGCGTACGCTGAATGTCAGCAAGTAGGTTGATCACCTGTGCACGCACCGAAATATCCAATGCCGACACAGGCTCATCCAGAATGACCAGCTTCGGGTCCGCGATGATTGCTCGTGCAATCCCGATGCGCTGGCGCTGCCCGCCGCTGAACTCATGCGGGTAACGCGACA
>JBEEMN010000123.1:0-5755 GCA_041192625.1 Armatimonadota bacterium | reverse complement strand
ATTTTCTGCCACTGCTCAAGCTCGGTGCGTTGCTGAACCTGTTTCTGAGAATCGGATGCCAGGAGGCTGTCTCCGCTGCGATCTCCGACTTTGTCAAGTGTGTCCGGTGCCGGATCCGGCGGCTTGATGGTGACGTGTGACAGCGGACCGACCAGGTCACCAACGAAGCGCTGCTGGACGCCAGTGATCAGGGTTTGGATGAATATGATGACGGTGACGGCGATGGCCACGGCACTGACGGTCAGGAGCGTCTGACCTCCACCGCTCACCAAGTGTCGCCATGCCAGCTTGAATTCAAAGCGTAGCATTGTTAGTTCTTTGCTACCGATTTGGTTGCAGTTACAGAATCGCCAGGCTTACGGCCGGTCGGGGTGACAATGACCTGGTCCGTTGCCGCGATGCCATCGGTGACCGGCACACCATCCTTGCCCGCAGGGCCAACCTTCACGACCTTTTTCACAACCTTGCCAGCATCCACAACGAGGACAGTGGACTCACCGCCAATGGTGTTTACGGCTGTCAGCGGGATCACCAAGCGGTTGCTGCCACTATCGGTGACGATATTTACCGACAATGTCTGTCCGGGGCGAAGCCAAGCGGGTTGGGTTGTCGGAATGAGGCGAACCTCTACCGTGCCGCGGTCGGCATCCACCTGAGCGCCAATTTCAGTTACTTTGGCATCAAATGTCTCACCCGGGAATGCATCACAGCTGACCTTTGCCAGCTGGCCAACATTGATTTTGCCAAGGTTGACTTCATCGAGGTCAATACGAATCTCAGGGCTCTGGGACCGGACAAGCCGGATAATAGGCTGATTTGGACCGGTGATACCGCCAGGCTCTGTCACCACTTCTGTGACAGTGCCATCAAATGGCGCCTTTACCTTGGCATCCGCGACGCGGCTTTGCGCGACGCCCAGCGCACGCTCAGCATCCATCAGACGGGTTTTCGCCACTGCAACTGCCTGCTCCGCTTCGCCGACACGATACTCCGTCAAAATGCGCGCGCGCTCCGCTTCGGCGACTTTGCGCTCAGCGACAAGGACATCCTCTTTACGCGGCTGGCTGAGCAGCGTCTGCAGCTGTGCTTCTCCACTTACACGGGCTCCGCGCAGCGTCGCTTCGGCCGCACGTAAGTCAGCCTCTGCCTGTGCAATCTGCTCCTTACGCGTTCCAATGGTTAGCTGCTTTAGGCGGGCATCGGCGTTTTCACGCGTACGCTGAGCCACAGTGAGCGCGGTTTCTGCAGCATCGAGGGCCGATTTGGATACAGCGCCTTCCTTAACCAAAGCCTGCTGACGCTTAAAGTCCTTTTCGGCTTGCTCGAACTGCGCATTTGCCTGCGCCAGCTGTGCACGGGCCTGGTCGCGCTCTTCTTTGGTTGCGCCATTACGGAGCTCGGACAAGCGGTTCCGTGCAGCGGCCTGCTTGGCTTCGGCAACCGCGATCGCCTGGTCGACATCCGCTTTGAGGCGATTCACTTCGGACCGCAGCGGTGGACGGCTCGCCTGCGCCAAGGATGCCTTTGCGGTACGAACGGTGTCCTGCGCTGACATCACCTGCGCTTTGGCCGTCCCAAGCTGCGTCATGGTTTGCGTGAGCAATGCCTTTGCAGTCGCAACGCCCACGGTGGCCTGGCCCAGCTGCGCGCCAAGGACATCGGTGTCGAGCTCCGCCACAACAGTGCCGGTCAGAATCTTGTCGCCTTCATGGACGAGGACCCGAGCTACACGTCCGCCGGTTTGCGCACCGATATTGGTTTCGACATCACCGCGGAGGCGACCGCTTGCAGCAATACTTGTGATGACATTGCGGCTGATCGGCAGAATGGTCTCAACCTTCGGAGGCTGCATCTTGAAGATGATGCCTGCCGTGATAAGTCCTCCAGCGACCAAGGATCCAATAAGGATACGCGAGTTGTTTCCAGCCATGTTGGCGATGCTCCCTCAGGCAGCCTTGGGGTGACCCGCCAGCCGGTTAGAGCCGGGCTGCCAAAACAGTTACAAATTGTTGTCTATTCAGGCTCAGTGTATCCTGATGCACACGGTGTGTGATTGCCCCTAAATGGCGCACGGGGGTATGATACCCGCGTGTTAAATACTGTACCGACCCGAGTGCGGACACGGTTCGCGCCGAGTCCGACAGGCTTTCTTCATGTTGGCGCTTTCCGTACCGCGCTCTTCTCATGGCTCTTCGCCCGCAAGCATGGAGGCGACTTCGTTCTCCGTATAGAGGACACCGATCAGAACCGCTTGGTTCCCGGATCCCTCGAGAGCATCATCGCATCGCTGCATGCACTGGGTCTGAACTACGATGAAGGCCCGGATGCTGCTAGTATCGCAGCATTGGATTCCGCAAAGTATGGTGCTGTAGATGCATCCCTGTTGCCGGAAAACGGCGGGCAGTTTGGTCCCTACTTCCAGTCGCAACGTCTGCCCCGCTACCATGAGCTGATTGAGCAGCTCTTAAATGATGGTAAGGCGTATTACGCATTTGAGACCAAGGAAGAGCTCGATGCCAAGCGTGGGGCCTGTGACATTCGCAAGGTTCCCTATACATACGACCGGCAGTTCCGTGACTATCCGCTCGCCGATGCGCGTGCGCGTGTCGCCGCTGGCGAAGCCGCCGTCGTGCGCATCAAAATGCCGACAAGTGGCATGATCGAAGCGGATGACCTCCTCCACGGCCACATGCAGTGGGATGCCACCACACAGGATGACTTCATCATTTTGAAGGCGGATGGTTTTCCTCCGTACCATTTTGCGGCGATGGTGGATGACCACGACATGCAGATTTCCCACGTCCTCCGCGGGGATGACTGGTTGCCAAGTCTGCCAAAGCACATTCAGATTTTCCGTGCATTCGAGTGGGAGCCACCCATTTTTGTGCATACGCCAAATGTGTTGGCACCGGGCGGCGGCAAAAAGCTTTCTAAGCGCCATGGCGCAAAGCCAATTTTGGGACCGGTTCCCGAGCTAAAGGATGGCCTTCCCACCGGAGAGATCACTGGCGGCCTGGTCAACAACGAAGGCTACCTCCCGGATGCCATCGTCAACTTCCTCGCCCTTATCGGATGGTCTGCTGGCGACAACCAAGAAGTCTTCACGCGTGAGGAGCTAATCAATGCCTTTACGCTTGAGCGCATCTCGCGCTCCGGCGGCGCATTCGACCAGGACAAGCTGCTGTGGATGAATGGTTTGTACATCCGGCAAATGTCACCCGATGCGCTGTATGCAGCAGCGGAGCCATTTATTCTTGAATCTGGTCTGGTTGCGGCAGACTGCTCTGCGGAAACGCGAGCATACGCGGCGGCGGCGCTTGCCCTTGAGCAGGAAAAGCTCACGCGCCTCGATGAAGCCCCAAACCTGATTTGGTTCTTCTTTACGGACAGTGTCCTGACGGATGAAAAAGTCGTGGCGAAGTGGCTGCAAAAGTCGGGCGTCAAAGGTTACTTGGCAGCGCTCGCGGATGCAGTGGATGCTCTGGATGAGTGGACATCGGCAACCATCGAAGAAGCCGTCCGTGGAATCGCCGCTGACCAGGGACGCGAGAAGGGTGCCGCGACGCACCCGGTGAGAATTGCAGTAACCGGACGCGAGCAGGGGCCGAGTCTGTTTGACTGTATTGCGGTTTTGGGTAAGGAACGTGCAGTTAAGCGCCTTCGGGCCGCGATGGAGCGAGCGCATGAGTAACCCAATCATCGATGTCTTCACGGTTTTTGGAGCTGTCCCACCGAGGACTACGGAACCTGGAACTGCGAAATTAGTGGCATCGATGGACCGTCATGGCGTTCACCGCGCATTAACAATTTCGACGCGCGGCATTTATCACTCCGCCAATGCTGGCAACCGCGAAACCCAGGCGAACTGTAACCAATCGGATGGGAAGCTCAAGGGAATCGCGACGCTTGATCCGCGCACGACGGCGCTTCCATCCACGGATGGCTTTATTGCGCTCGCAGCCTTCCCCGTCGCGCAACAGTGGCCGATGTACCATGCGGCGTTTCTTGGGATGCTCGCTACGCTCGCACAACAAGGCGTAACGCTTCCCCTCATCCTTGAAGCCAGCCGCATCGGAGACCTCAGCCAGTTCCGTGGGATCCTACATGCAAGTAGCTACAAAGGTCCCGTCATCGCGCAAGGTGTGACGAGCGAGAGCATTTCTGAAATTATCGCCCTCGCTCCATCGATGCCGAATTTGTACCTCTGTACGAATGGGATGCGCGGAATCGGCGAGATTGACCTTGCGGTCAACACGATGACCAGCAAGCGCGTGCTGTTCGGCTCTGGGTCTGTTGCGTTTGGCTCCCTCACGAGCGCGGTTGCTGTGGTCAAGATGTGTCACATTACAGATGAGCAAAAACATGATGTCCTTGTTGGTAACGCAAAGGCGATGTTTGCGGGAGGCGTTGCGTGATCTGTGACATCCACGGCCAATGGGGCCCGACGACCGCGGCGCCCAGCTGGAATCAACCCGACCATGTCAAGGGACAGCTCCTCCAACGTGGGATCACATTAGGGTGTTTTGCAAGCGCACTCGCAAGACGCTATGACATGGTCGCGGGCAACGATACCGTTTATGAGGCAGCGGGTTCAAAGGGTGGGGGTGTTCAGCTCAAAGGCTGGCTTGTGATTCAGCCGAATCAGCACGATGAGAGCGCTAACTTAATGCGCAAGTACATGTTCCACGACAACTTTGTTGGCGCGGCGTTGTACCCAAACCCGGCGACCGGTGAGCCTGTCACGCTCGCACGTTGTCAAGATTTGCTGACGGTGTTCCGACGCTATGGCAAGGCATTGCTGATTCAGACTCCAACAGCGGCAGCGATGCACCATGCAGTTGAGATCGCAAGTTTTCTGGGTGCAGGTAAGGTCATTGCAAGCGGGATGGGTGGAGTTGAGTGGCGGGAGGCGATCGATTACGCCGTGCGCCCAACAAACCTCTTCCTCGACTTCAGTGGTGCGCTCACGAGTGAGAAGATTGCATTTGCGATTCAGCGCCTCGGCGGCTGCCGCAAGCTGGTCTTTGGTTCCGGTTCGCCTGGGACTGACCCGGCGGCGGTTCTCGCACTCGACGAAGAGAGCGCGGCGGGTGGCGGGCTAACACTGACACCGATGGGCGGCTAGTGCCAACATCGGCGTTTGATGCAGATAAGAAAGCACTCCGTGCGTGGGCGAAACGCCAGCGCGCGGAGTTTTTGTCTTTGGATACCGCTGTGTTGGATGAAGTGTCGACACGGCTATCGGATGCGTTTCTTGCCTTGATTGCAGAACGCTTCTGGCTACACATCGCTGTGTTTATTCCGCTAGCGGGCGAGCCTGACATATGGACGCCATCGCAGCAACTGATGGCCACGCAAGCTGCAAACATCTACGTCCCCCGGATGATGAAAGAGAAGCAGCTGGACTTGGTGATGGTTACCGATCCAACAGCGCTGGTTTGTTGTCCGTTTGGCGTGATTGAGCCGCCTCTTTCATGGGAAACACTCACGGATTTGACAGCTCTAGATGCCATTTTCATCCCTGGGCTTGCCTTCTCCAAAACGGGTGGCCGCCTTGGGTTTGGCGGAGGCTGGTATGACCGCCTGCTTGCAAGAATCCCGGATAAGACCATCAAGATTGGCGTTTGCTGGAATGAGATGTTAGTCGAAGCGGTCCCGATGGATGCTTGGGACATTCGTATGGATGGCATCCTCACAGAGGCCGATTATGTCACTTCATCGCGAAATATTCACTAATTTTTTCGAATTTATAGTT
>JBEEMN010000122.1:0-5279 GCA_041192625.1 Armatimonadota bacterium | reverse complement strand
CTTAGCCTCAAGCTCAGGGTAGGCTCCAAACACACGCCTCCAAGCAAAGGTCCCCTTATTGAGATCCACCGCAGTCAGCCATCCCCAAGGCGGCTTATTCCCTGGAAACCCTTCATGGTCGTTAAACCACTGGTAACCATTGAAGTCATAGCCTCCGCGTCCATTTGCAGTGAGTCCCATGACGGATGGAATGTCATTTGTATTGATGTACAAAATGCCTGTCTCAGGATCAAAGCTGGCCCCTGACCAAGTGGCGCCTCCATGGAAACCCGGTGCGACTAGCGTGCCCTGAACACTCGGCGGAAGATGCTCCTTGCCATAGACTAGCGACTTCAGCTGCTTTCGAACACTTTCCGCTGCATCCGGCGTCCGGTTTGTGATATCCGCATCGGTAAAGCCAGACCGAGACAACCGTGGAGGAGCGAGCGGCATGGGCTGCGTAGCGGATGTCCACTCACCGGGAACGGTTGACTTTGGGGCGGCCTTTTCAACAATTGGAAACAAGCTGCGCCCCGTTCCCCTATCGAAAACATAGATGAAACCTGTCTTTGTTGGCTGAGCTACAGCATCTACGCGCTTGCCTTTACTAGTCACATTTACGACAAGCGGTGGACACGGATTGTCGTGATCCCAGAGATCATGATGGACGGTTTGGAAATGCCAAATGCGCTTGCCGGTACGTGCATCCAATGCAACTGTGGAGTTTGCAAAGAGGTTGTTTCCCGGGCGGTCACCGCCATAAAAGTCCGATGCCGCCGATCCAATGGGGCAAAAGACAATCCCACGGGCTGTATCTACCGTAAAGCCACTCCAGGGGTTAGCGCCTGTGCGGTTTTTCCAACCATCCGTCAGCCACGTCTCACTACCCACCTCATAGGGCTTTGGCACCGTATGGAATCGCCAAACTTCCTTACCGGTGCGGACATCGAATGCACGAACATCCCCCGGCGCGCCAGGCTGTCCTTCCGAGTTCACCACAGGGACAATAGCAATGTTCTTATAGATGGCGACTGCGGATGTAACGGACAGATTGACACCAGAAAGGTCACGCTCAAAGCCATGCTTGAGCTTGATAAAGCCGCGCTTACCAAAGCTTGGATCCGGCTTTCCAGTCAGGGCATCGATGCTCCAGAGGCGTCCGTTGCCCGTTCCAAACAGGATGCGCCGTTTACCCTTCTCCTTGCCATCACTCCAATAAGCGACTCCACGGTTTACTCCGCCCGCCGATGGATCAAACTGCCAAATGGTCTTGCCAGTCGCTGCCTGCAAGGCAACAACCTTCTGATTGACCGTCGTGAGATACATTACGCCAGCCACAACGATGGGCGTGCATTCCAGCGTGCTCCGCTCAGATGCATCATCCACTACAAATTCCCAAGCCTTGCGCAGCTTGCTTACATTTGCGCGATTGATCTGCGTGAGCGGGCTATAACGCATCCCGCCAGGGTCGTTTCCCACAACCTTCCAGTCCATCGATGTCTTTTCATCAACGACGGGAATTCCATGATTGACAATGGATGAGTTCACTTTTAGGGTTCCTTTCAGGGGTAGAACACGCGATGTCGTCACAAGGCGGTTTCCGTTGGCTGCAACAAAGCCATCGGCGGTAACAGATTCAAAGGTAGCTGAAATCACGGGTTCAGAGCCAGTCGGCAACGCAGTACGACCAGCGGATCCATTCCAGACTTGCAAGTCATCGATAAATCCTGTGCACGTCAAGCCATCTGGTGGGTAGCCGCCAACCCAGAAGTCTCCCGCAGCTGGAATCAAGTCCGGCCGTGAACAGGAAAACTCCTGAGCCGGATGACCATCAACTTGAAGCAAAACTCTGCTATCGCCTAGTTGGATGTTAATGTCGTGCCATTTGCCATCTGTGATCACCTTGTCAGAGACAAACAGGCTGGGTGCACTCCCAGGTGCATAAACAGCGAGTCGCCCGCTCCCCGCCTCCGTGAATACCTCCCAGTGAGACTTACTCGACTTCAATCCATGTGCAAGCAAGATGTTGTAGGTATCGGATTGCATGAGCTTTGTACGAAGGTGCGCGCGAACAGGCAGGGATGCCAGCTCGACATTCCCCAGCAGCTTGAGCGCTCCACCGGTTACATCGGCTGACGAACCGTTGACTCCACTTGCCACAACAGGCTTCGTAACGAGTCGTTCGAGAGGGAATTGCAGGACTTCCCTTCCAGCCGCGTAAGCGATGCCGCGGCGGATAAACTCGGCGTGCTCGGGCGCCAGCACCGCACCGGCATCGTGGCCGAGCAACGTCTGGACCACCACACCGCGCCCAGCCTTGTATGTATACGACAGAGGCTCGGACTTCCCGGTCACCTTTGAGACCGCGGTCAGTAACGGGGTAACGGAATCGTTTCCGACTTGGGAACAATACAGCTCATCGGTGGTGGTGAAGCGCTTGAGACCACGCGTCAGAACATGGTCCGGTACAGCAATATCGACGGAAAAGCTGCCGTGGGCATCGTGGTTTGCTTTGCCATCCACCCACACACGCCTCGAAAACCCGCCATGATAATCTGGCCAATCCCGCCACGCTCCATTGGCAAAATGCAACAGGAAGAGCCCGCCCCCACCGCGGACATAGTTTGTAAAGCGCTTTCGGGCCGCTGCGGAAAGAGTTGCAGACTCCCAGTTGCAATAGTTCACCAGGAGTACATCGGTTGTATCGAGCACATCCCCCACCAGGAGTTCAGGATCCGTGATGACAGCTAACTTAATACGCTTATCAGCATCGGTGAGGTGCTGTAACGCTTCCGTTGTTGCCTTCCAGTCGTGGGCAGGGTGGTGTCGTCCGGTGAGAATCGTGACCCGAATCGGGTCTTCAACAGGTGTATTCGTCGTTGTTACACCATCCGCAGGAACCCCTAGCTTGGCTGTCCAGAGGATCGCATTGCAGAGCATTTTGCGGATGTTTGCATCGACGTAATTCGCCATCGGATGACCACCGGTATAGCCGAAGCCACGACCGCCATCCGGGCGGGTCACTGCCCAACCGACCGTTTGTGCATCTCCACCTTGTGGCCGCACTGTTTGCAGCAAATCTACCCGCCGCTTATCCTGTGGGCGGAAGCGAATCTGCGTGTAGAACTCTTCCTGCACTTTGTAAGGCCGAACCCCGCGCACGATTGGGTGTGTCGGTGCCGGCAGGGTAACCGCTGCCATCCAGTTATCGATGGCACTTGCCCAGTGATTCGCACCGGGGCCTGATTCGTAGTCAAAGTGGCCACCAACCCAGTCAAGGTAGCGGTCGCCATCATCACCAAGCGGTGCAAATGTTGCGTAGTGCAGCGTTACAAAGCCACAGCCGCGTTGCATTTGCTTCTGGATGACATCCATTCGCCCCGGGTGGAGCAGTGGATGATCAAGGCGATTATGATCGGATCCATCTGAGTAAACGACGATGGTGTCGGCTGTGTCGAGGAGCTTTGGGTCATCTGGCCAGCCGTAGGGAACGACAGTCGTCTTGATGGACTTATCGTGTGCGCGGAGCGTCCGGGCGAGCAGGCGGCACGCCTGCTCGTACTCATGGTCACCGGGGCCATGGCTTTTGGTTCCAGCAAGAAATACGATGTGTTTTCCTTGCGCATGTGCCGCTGTTCCAGACATCGTAGGCATCAACAACAGGCAGAGGACAACCGCAGCAGCGACCATCCGTAACCTGCGCAGACATCCAATGAATCGTTCGGACTTCATGATGTTTAATCCGGCATCGTGTGCAAAAGTACCTGCACCCAGAGATAGGAACTACCGGCGAATTCACCCAAAACCGAGGCAAAGTGGCTGTAAAGTCAGCTTAACCTACGGAATGCAAGCGTAAAGATGGCATCCGAAACATACGGTGTGGTGCGAAACGGTCGAACATTTTCAGACACGGACAGCTCACCGAAGTCGCTGTCCGATAGCTTTGTACGGATGGTGAATGTCATTTGCCGGCGCTTGTTGCCAGAGTACGGTAACCCAAAATTTACACCGGCATCCATATCCTCGTATTGCACACCCACCGCCCAGCGATTGCTCACAAAACGCCCCGCATGGAAGACCTGTGAATTCCAAGACGGCGCAAGTGTGATTCCACGGTCTAGTGCACCATGACGCCCAGCGATGACATGCTGGCCTTCCCATGTAAGCTGCCAAGGCCCCAACATCCTACGCGTTGCAGCCGTAAAGCCAATATCAAGTCCGCCGCGCTCCATTAAGTTGCCAGTTCCAATGGGAATTTTGGATACGACACCAACAACGATGCCTGATTTCAGGGGTGCCCTGACTCCCACTTCAGCGCGATTTAGTCGCCAGCCGGATGCTCCTGCCGTATACCTCTCACCTGCCGTCGTCCACGCAAGATCATGCCTACCATCCGGAGGGACACCCAGCACAGGGTCGGTGTATGGAATCACGGCACTATGCCAAAACCGAACCAATGGGTCCATAAAGCCACCATTGCGCGCGGATGCTTCCAGCGCAAATGTTGTGTCAAAGCCTTGTCCACCAAAACGTGTCCCAAATCGCAGACGGTGAATCTCATTGTCCTGGCGAAAATTTGCGCCTGGGTTTCCATGCCAGCCGAGGTTGGATGCGACTTCAAACTGAGCCCCGCTCTCACGGACATCACGTGGAAGGACATATGTTCCAAGAGCCCGCGGGGACCAAGATAGCCCCGACATCGCATCGCCGCTACGCGTCTGTGCCGGTGCCGTCATGATGTTCTGGAGAGGAGTTGGTGGTGTGTAGCAAGCCTGCAGCATTCCTCCAGCCTACCCGCTTACGGTAGACTTCGACCATGCGCAATGTCATCAGCCATCTAGATGGAAGTGAGCTGCAAACCGTTCCCATCTCAACACTAGCCGATCTAAATGGCCAGTTAGATTTGGCATTTGCCTCGATGACAACGCTTGGAGCCCAGCCACGTTGGCAGAGAATTGAGTGGCTAACGCGCATCCGGGCAGCACTGGTTCGTGCGAACGCTGACCTTGTCTCCTTGATGGCACACGAAGTTGGTAAACCGGTGATGCTTGGACGGGCAGAGCTGGATCGTGCGACCACATTGATTGATCAGACGATTGCTGAGATGATGACAATGTCCGGGGATGCTCCCTATGTCGATGACCAGCGGGCACATGCATCCCGAACCGTTATCACAAAGCGGTTTCCGATTGGCGTTGTGGGAGCGATTACACCCTTTAACTTCCCCATCAACCTGGTGCTCCATAAAGTCCTCCCAGCCATTGCGACGGGATGCCCGGTCATCGTAAAGCCAAGCGAAC
>JBEEMN010000121.1:0-5299 GCA_041192625.1 Armatimonadota bacterium | reverse complement strand
GATGGTAGCAGCGCCAACCGGGGCTGAAAAACCGAGCCCGATGTCATCCCATTGCCAGGCAAGACCAAGAGCATCTCCTTGAATGCGGGAGTCATCAATGGCAATACGTGTAATCGGCTCCTTGATGCTGGTCTTTACTGAATTGATGGCGGCGGTCAGCTGCGTGCGAGTGAGGAGTGGGTCGCCATCAAAGGTGATGTGCAGTGTTGTCCCGTTTTGGGAAATATCGGTTTTCCATGTGAAGTCTGGGCCGAGTAACTGAAGCCCGGCGGCGGCAGTGAGCAGCTTTTGGTTACTGGCTGGCATGCAGGCGCGGTTGCTGTTGTATTTGATGATTGGTGAACCGGTTTTGAGGTTGATGGCGTAGAGACCGATGGTCGCATTACGGAGCTCTGGGCGCTCTAAAATGGCTGCGACATCAGTGGGCAAGAGTGTCGATTTGTCACCGATGAGACCCGCCTGTTGTGTACTGCGTATGGATGGGGCTGGAAGCGGTTTGGCAGGCTGGCATAGCGTGGCAGCTGTGAGGGAAATGCCAATCGTAAGGGCCGTGATGTACATATTGCATCCTATCTGACGGTTGAATCGTGCCGCACTACCGGGTCTGGGATACAATCCCGCCAATTATTCTGGAGGACGTTTATGTCTCTATCTGCAATCATCTCCCGCAGGGCAGTCGTCGTAACGCTGGCCACTGCACTGAGTCTCGCAGCCTTTTCGATTTCTACACCGGTAAGCGCTCAAGAAGCCATCAACCCGGATGTGGTTTCCAAGATCCGCAAGGAGGGACTTACCCGGTCGCAGCTTCCTGAGACACTTGAATACCTCACAGAAGTCATCGGCCCACGCCTTACCGGATCTCCTGGACTCGTGCGTGCAAACGAGTGGACGCGCAAGACAATGGCTGATTGGGGCCTTACAAATGCCGCTCTTGAGCCTTGGGGGCCATTCGGGCGCGGCTGGACGCAGGAGCGCTTTTCTCTCCAGGTGACGGCGCCGACAGCATTTCCGGTCATTGGAATTGCCAAAGCTTGGTCAACCGGATTTACCGGAACCGTGGATGTCGTTGTTGTGGAGGCTGGCTCCGAGGATGACCTCAAGCAATACGAAGGCAAGCTCCAAGGCAAGGCTGTCCTCATCAGCCCAATCCGCGAAGTTCCGGCTCACTTTGCACCAGAGGGTGTACGTTGGACGGATGAGCAGCTGGCCCAAATGGTAAACAATTCCGGGACTGGCCGCCGTGCTGGTATCACGGGAACGCCTGGTGTTACGGCGGGGACTCCGGTTGCCACCAATGACATGACGGCAGAGCAGCGTGACCGGATGCAGCAAATGCAACGTCAGCGCACGATGAGTGGCCGCATTCTTTCCTTCTGTAAGGAACAGGGAGCTGCTGTTGTCCTCGATGCAGCGCGCGGTGATGGCGGTACTTTGTTTGTCCAGCAGGCCACGGTACCAACCAAGCCAAACAATGCACCAGCACCAAGGCGTGACCCGAATGCACCCTTCAACCCAACCGTAACCCGCCGTGTACAGCCGTGGAAGAAGGAAGCTGAGAAGCTGATGATTCCTCAGATCGCGGTTGCTGTGGAGCATTACAACCGCATCGCGCGGATGGTCAAGGCTGGAGAGCCTGTGAAGCTGGCCGTTGAGAGCAAGGTCCGCTTTAACGGGGATGATAACAGCCAGGTCTATAACACAATCGCCGAAATTGAAGGCTCGGACCTCAAGGATGAAGTCGTTCTTTGTGGCGGGCATATCGATTCGTGGCATGGTGGCACTGGCGCAACGGATGATGGTGCTGGCGTTGCAGTGATGATGGAAGCCGTCCGCATCCTGAAGGCAACCGGACTCAAGCCGCGCCGTACGATCCGTGTTGCACTGTGGAGTGGTGAGGAGCAGGGAATCTTTGGTTCGGGTGCGTATGTAAAGCAGCACTACGGAACAAAGACTGAGCCTAAGCCTGAGCATGCGAAGGTCGCTGGCTACTACAACATTGACAATGGAACCGGCAAGCTGCGTGGAATCTACGCGCAGGGCAATGAAGCGGTCATCCCAATCTTTACGGAGTGGTTCAAGCCATTTGCGGACCTTGGCGCGACCACGGTAACCAAACGGAACACCGGCGGAACGGACCACTTGCCGTTTGACACTGCCGGACTCCCGGGCTTCCAGTTCATCCAGGATGAGATTGAGTACGACACACGGACGCACCATAGCAATATGGATGTGTTTGATCGTATTCAGCTCCAGGATATGAAGCAGGCAGCCACGATTATGGCGGCATTCCTGTATCAGACGGCGACGCGAAATGAGAAGCTCCCGCGCAAGCCGTAGTCAAAGCTTGGTTGTTTGTGAGTAGGTTTGTATTCATCCCCGGGGGCGTTTGTCTCTGGGGATGTTCTATTTTTTCTTCTTGATGAATGGAAACTCGCAGCTTTGTTGGCTGTCGATCGAGGAGAGAAGCTCCCGCGCAAGCCGTAGTCAAAGCTTGGTTGTTTGTGAGTAGGTTTATCTACATCCCCGGGGGCGTTTGTCTCTGGGGATGTTTTGTTTTTTCTTCTTAATGATGCGTGTGCAGCTAATGCAGACGTGACTTCCTTAGAAATCCTAACGCTTACCCAACATGGCCTGTGGTGGACCTTGATATACTTTTTCCATGAGAAATATGGCTGGACTTCAGGTACTTACACTCGTATCCACCACATTGTTTGGCTGTGCAGGTGCAACACCCAACTTGTCACCGCCACAGATGCAAAATCCGGGACTGGGGAATGCGCCACGCTCCCAGTCGCAGCCGGTTGCAGATGCATCCCTTGGCGTAAAGTCTGAGGACCTCCCGCCATCGGATGAAATTTCTGCAAAGCCCGGGACCTTCTTCACCCAGCCCTACGTTCAATTTTTGCCATTTGAAGTTGACCCAAAGTCTGGAAGTGGCATCCTCATCAATTATCATCTGACTGGGATGAACCCAAAGTCGACACTTTCTATTGAATGGCGGCCTGCAGGCAGTGGTGATTGGAAACCAGCCAAAGGACCGAAGTCAACCAAGGTCTGGGGACCAGCGGGCGTGGATGCACACACCATCATCCAGCAGCAGGTAACCGGTCTCCCGGCTGGTGCATGGGTTGATTATCGCTTTGTAAGCGGTAAGGAAACGGTCTTTCAGTCCCGCTGTAAAACCCGTCCTGTCGCTGGGCAAAGCCAAAAGGTTGTCATCTTTGGCGACTGCGGCTCTGGGACACCCGAGTCCCGCCTGATCGCGATGGAAGCCAGCAAGATCAAGGCCGATTACCTTGTCCTCACCGGTGACATTGTGTACTCAAAGGGCCGCGCAATCGAATATCAGTCAAACTTCTGGCCAGTATTCAATGCGAATACAGCCGACCCAAAGATGGGCGGGCCGCTCCTTCGATCAACCGTTACCGTGCCAGCGCCAGGCAACCACGACATCCGGTCTACGACCCTCGACAAGTTCCAGGATGGCTTTGCGTACTTCCTTTACTGGGGCCTCCCAACCAATGGCTATGACTTCCCAAAAGACTCCAAGAGCGCAACGCAGCTTGGAGGGGATGCAGCGCTTCAGGCAACCTACAAGGCCGCTGCCGGCAAGGCATTCCCCAATGCCGCAAACTACTCGATCACGGTCGGGGATGTCCACTGGACTATCCTCGATGCGAACCCTAACGTTGAGTGGACCGATCCAAAGCTTTTAGCGTGGCTCGAAGCTGACCTGGCATCCGCCGCCAAGTCTCCGTGGAGGTTTGTTGCCTTCCATCACCCGCCATTCAACTCAAGTGTTGAACACTTTACCAACCAGTGGATGCGCTTGCTGTCTGAGACATTCCACAAGCATAAAGTCCAAATGATCTGGAATGGCCACGTCCACAACTACCAACGAACACACCCACTCGTGTTTCATCCAACGGCTGCAGTCGCAAAAGATGGCACGGTTGCTGGTACATTTGATTTAGATCAAAAATATGACCCCGTAAAGGGCGGCAAACCATCCGGTGAGATCTATGTCATCACCGGAGCCGGCGGTGCCGGACTCTACAAAAAGGTCTCAGATAAAGAACCCAAGCTCCAGCCATTTACCAGCAAGCTCGTAAACGATATCCACTCGTTTACCGTGGCGGACATCACGCGCGAAAAGCTGGTTGTGCGGCAAATTGATGCCAATGGTAAAGAGCTTGATGCGTTCATCGTGCAACGAGAGGAAAAGAAGTAGATGATTTCACGACGTACAGTTTTACAGGGTTTGGCAGCGATGCCATTTGCGGGCGTAGCGGGTGCGGGGTTTGCTGCTCAGACACCAACAGGGCCATTCACATTGCCAGCGCTGGCATATCCGTTTGCGGCACTTGAGCCACACATCGATGCAGAAACGATGCAGATTCACCACGATCGGCATCACCAAGCCTACATCACCAACCTGAACGCAGCCCTCGCAAAGGTTCCTGCTCTGTCCAAGGTACAGAGTGCCGAAGGCCTGTGTAAGCAGCTCGACCGCCTTCCTGAAGAGATTCGGACCGCAGTGCGAAACAATGCCGGTGGCCATGTTAACCACACGATGTTCTGGGCACAGATGAAGCCCGGTCCTGCAGGCGCACCGACAGGCCCAATCGCGGATGCCATTAATGGAACCTTTGGATCCTACGAAAAGTTTCAGGCTGCATTCGAAGATGCTGGCCTCAAGCGCTTTGGCTCCGGCTGGGTTTGGCTCGCACGCACCAAGGCTGGAAAGCTCGAGATCGTCAGCACGCCAAATCAGGACAACCCGTACATGGATGGCGGCGTGCCAATTCTCGGAAACGATGTCTGGGAACATGCCTACTACCTGAAGTACCGGAATAAGCGTGCCGACTACCTCAAGGCTTGGTGGAATGTTGTTAACTGGGATGCTGTCAATGCACAATTGAAGGCTGCAAAGTAACCACAACTATCGGTTCGAAGTAATCATGGCTCCCGGAACGCGAACACCGTTTCGGGAGCCATTTTCATATTGCATCGCCGCAAATGCCTCTCGGTAGGAGTAACTCCAATTGTCTGTAGATGCAACATTAACATCGCTCGCCAGTTTGCCAAAAACCGATCGGATGCCCGTGCTCTTTATGGGCCACGGAAGTCCGATGAATGCAATCGAAACGAATGTCTGGACGGAGGAGTGGCAAAAGCTTGGTCAGGAACTTCCCGTGCCGACGGCAGTTCTCTGCGTTTCTGCGCACTGGCTAACCCGCGGGACAGCGGTGACATCAATGATGCACCCTCGGACCATCCACGATTTCCAAGGCTTCCC
>JBEEMN010000120.1:0-5304 GCA_041192625.1 Armatimonadota bacterium | reverse complement strand
CGGACACGTCTTCCATAAGCGTTGGATTCTGATTGCTAGAAGGCCCTGGGGAAACTCGGGGCTTTTTTTTGTTCTTGACTTTCAATTCCGTAGGTGGATGTATCAATCATCAAGGGCAAGGCAAATCGTGCATCTATTGTCATCGTCAGTCCGTATCCGAGAGGGCCTTACTAGGTAGAATAGGCGCGGATGAATGATGTCTACAACCCGCTGACCCTGACCGAAAAGCTGAAGAATCTCCCAACGCAACCGGGCTGCTATCTTCACAAGGACAAGGATGGCACCATCCTCTATGTCGGCAAGGCCATCAACCTAAGAAATCGCGTCCGGTCGTATTTCCAGAAGAGTGCGAATCACTCACCTAAAACTCGGCGGATGGTCGCCCAAGTGGCGGACCTCGATTGGGTCGTCACCGATAGTGAGCTCGAAGCGCTGATTCTTGAATGCAATCTGATCAAGAAACATCAGCCGAAGTACAACGTTCGTCTCCGGGATGATAAACACTATCCTTACCTGATGCTAACGACATCGGAGCAGTTCCCACGTCTGGTCATCACGCGAAAAGTTAAGCAGGGGGATGGTAACCGTTACTTTGGTCCATTTACAAATTCTGGAGCCGTAAGTCAAACGCTAACTCTTGTCTATAGACTCTTTCCGCTCGTGACGTGCAGAAAGACGTGGACAAACATCCCAGAACAAAAGCCGTGCCTCTACTACCACATGGGGCGATGTCCGGAAGCACCGTGTGCAGGCCTTGCCGATCGGGAACGCTACCTGCAGGCCGTGTCCGATGTGGAGCTCTTTCTGTCAGGCCGCCAGGAGCCTCTGGTGAAGAAACTTAAGTCTGATATGGAGGCAGCTGCGGATAGGCTGGAGTTCGAGCGCGCAGCCAAGCTCCGTGATCAGGTAAACGCTCTGCAGACCATTGTTGAACGGCAAAAGGTCGTCAATACCACAGGCGGTGATCAGGATGTGATGGCTGTCGTCGCTGATGAACACGGTGCCGCCGTTCAAATGTTCTTCATTCGCGGTGGGAAACTCATCGGCCAGGAGCACTTTCTCCTCGATGGTGCTGACTCCGAAGCCGAATCAGGCATTACGGAAGCCACTGCTGAGTTCGTTAAACAGTATTACCAAGATGCGGCATTTGTCCCGAGCGAGATTCTCCTTCCAAGACATCTTGAGGAGATGGAAATCATCGAGTCGTGGCTGCGCCAAAAAAAGGGAGCTAAGGTCACCCTTCATGTTCCAGAGCGCGGCGAACGACGTCGGCTGTTGGACATGGCGAGCAATAATGCTGAGCTTGTTCTTAGGCAGATCCGGGATGCTGCTGCGGAAGAGCAATCACGTATCGACATGGCACTCCTTGAGCTTTCGACAGCGCTTGGGATGACTGGGAACCTCTTGACGCGGATTGAGGCTTACGATAACTCAAATGTGCAGGGCCGGCATGCCGTTGGGGCGATGGTGGTCTTCGACCGTGGTAAGCCTCGGAAGGATGCCTATCGCCGCTTCAAGATTGAGCAAAGCGAAGGGGATCCAAATGACTTTGCGATGATGCATGAGATGCTTAGCCGGCGCTTCGCGCACATGCAGGCTGGAAATCCCAAGTTTTCCGCCGTCCCGGACTTGATTCTTGTGGATGGTGGTAAAGGGCAGGTCAGCGCCGCGGTTGATGCGATGCGCTCCTATGGCTACGACTTTCCGGTTGTGGGCCTCGCGAAGCAGTTTGAGCAGCTGTGGCTCCCGGGAGCAGATGCACCCATCGAGCTCAACCGTGGAAGCGCTGGCTTATTTCTCGTACAACGCATCCGGGATGAAGTCCACCGCTTCGCCATCACCTACCATCGCAATGTACGCGGAAGAGCTGCAAACATGAGCCTTTTGGATGAGATTCCTGGAATCGGTCCAACACGTCGCAGAGCCCTAATGCGCTTCTATGGGAGTCTTGATCGGCTAAAGTCTGCATCGGTGGATGAGATTGCCAAAGTACCCGGGATGAATGCAAAGGTTGCAGCGGATCTGGTAGCGCACTTTAAGCTTTGATAGACCGAATGACAGTCCGTATGTCACGTGGATGTTAGGATTCACGGTATTGGACTGTCGTATGGATGCCGGCTGATAAGCTCACGAGATTAAGGCTAACGTACTGAAACACGGTGTCCATAACTTAGAGCACAATGCCCCACCGAAATTCGCACTGATGTCTGTGCCGCAAATTGCTGTATTCTGAGGGTATTACTTCCACATATTGGTTGCGTGGAATTTTACTTGGATTGCGTTCTGATATCCGGGTAGGTAGAGGGGTCGACAATGCTTAAAGTGATTATGGTAGTCCTTGTTTCCTTGTTGTCTTTGGGAGCATTTGCTGAGGATAAGGGTGTTGTACTCGCTGCGGGTGAACAGGTTTTGGTTCTCCGGACAACTGAATTCGGCCTTAGTGCTGCTGCGCGCGCTGATGTGATCAGTGAGCGCCTGCGAATCGCTATTGGAGAGCCTATAAAGCCATCTGACATCACCGTGCGCGCCGTTTCACGTGTCCGAGCTGACATCCTGCTCAAGGGGACACTTCTGATCGCTGTTGGCGCTACAGAAGCCAAGGCACATAAAGCGAATGTTCTGTCGCTCGCCGATGTATGGGCACAGCGCTGTAAGGACATTCTGCCGAAGGTTTGCGCTGACGATACTCCCAAAAAACCTTAACCGCTGTGGTTTATGCTGCATCGGCTTTTTTCGGTGCAACAGACCATAGCTCTAAATGCAATCAGCCCTTCACTCTGAAAAGTCAGAGTGAAGGGCTGATGTGGTTTATCTGACCAGATTACTTAGCGGATTGAATCCTCTTGATAGCAATCTTGGCATCCTGACCAATTTCGGGATGCTTGGTAAGACCAGCGACCGCAGCCGCATCAGCCTTGCTACCAACAAACCCAATCAGACGAAGCGCATGTGCGCGCACCAGACGTGGGCGGTTGCTCTTAGCGACATCCACGAGTGCCTTTGCTGCCTTAGCACGCGCTGCACCCTGCCCAGGAGCCGCCGTAGCGTGCGTCGAGACTTCCATCTCGTGCTTCGCCGCTTTGGATGACACAGGGTCTGTGCCTGACATCTGGTCGGCAAGCTTGCCAAAATCAGCAAGAATCAATGTTGAACGGTTCATTCCTAGTACCCTTTCAGGCTCCATGGTTCACGGTACGGATCGCTTAGGAAGCGGTTTGCTTCCTCATCATTGATGAAGCGGTTCGTCTTTGGATCGAATGTCAGCTCCCGGCCGACCACATACGCGATGTTGGCAATAATCGGGAGGATGATTGTCTTGTACTGAATTCCGATGTCGGAAACAGGCAGCTCACGTGTCTTGATACATTTGCGCCAGTTACGACGATGCTTTTCAGTGACATCCACATTGTCAGGCTCAACTTCATGCTTGAAGCCACCGGTTGGTGGAACATAGTCGATCGCCTTAGGTTCGGTATCGGCTCCGCCATCGCCACCTGTGAGGATGAGGTCATCCTTGGTGCCGTAGTATGTTGCTCCCCATTCGCCTTCGAGGCGCTCATTCGCTTCGCCAGGTTGATTCCACTCAAGTGTCCATTCCGGATTTCGGAATTTCCAAGTGACGTTGAAGCTCTGTGGGGCATCGTAAATGCGGTTAGGATTCGTCTTGCCTGTCGCTTTGACAGTCACAGGGGATGACCACGCATCCTGGCCCGTCAATAGCATCACGCAGCTGATGGCGTGGTTGCCACGGTCGCGGATAAAGCCTGCACCGGAGTCCATCATCCAGCGGAAGTGGAAGTGGCAAGTCTCTGCCGTATAGGGGCGATATGGAATTGGGCCAAGCCACATATCCCAGTTCATGTGTGCTGGCGGGTTGGATGGTGTTTCAAAGCCGGAACCGCTCGAGAGGTTCTCTGGATGCCAGATAACGACCTTCTTGATGTCTCCAGCCTTGCCATTACGGAGGTAGTTGGCTGCGGCTGCGACTTTAGGATTGCTACGGCCCTGAGCACCAATCTGCATGATGCGCTTGTAGCGTCGTGCAGCATTGACCATCGCCAAGCCTTCTTCAATCGTTTTACAAACAGGCTTTTCACTGTAGACATCTTTGCCGGCCATACACGCATGGACAGCCATGATCGCGTGCCAGTGGTCTGGTGTGCCGATAGTAACAGCATCGATGTCCTTACGGTCGAGGACACGACGGTAGTCATCGGTGAGCATCGGCTTTCCTTGCACCCGCTTCGCAGCGCTTGCAAGGTGGTTCGCATCGACATCACACAGTGCCGCACAGCTGTCACCAACGATGTGACTGCTGCCCATGCCACCTACGCCGATATGGCCATAAACAATACGGTCATTGGCCCCGAATGCACTTTGCGGTACATACGTTGGGAAGCCAATTGCCGACTTTGCCGGATTTGACATTTAAACTCCTCCGGGCGATTTCCCGCCCATTCTCAACAACCTCCCGCTGTTAGAAAGCGGATCAACAAATATGTGCGCCCTTGGTCTCAACATAGACCATGTAGACGGATTGGCTTGCGGTGATGTACAGCTTGTTTCGCTTGACACCACCAAAACAAAGGTTTGAGCCGATTTCAGGGAGCTGAATCAAGCCGATTCGCTTTCCTTGTGGGCTGAAGACGTGGACGCCATCGTAGCCATCGCCAACCCAGCCACCTGCACCCCAGACATTGCCTTCGACATCGCAACGAAGGCCATCCGCGACGCCACTCGCCTCGGTACCGTCCTTCATCGTCATTTTCATGCTTGCGAAGACACGACCATTGGTTGTTTTTTTGCCATCCACGATGTCATAGACGCGGATTTCCTTGGTGCCATCCGTGTCGGCAACGTAGAGCTTTTTATAGTCAGGCGAGAAGCAGAGGCCGTTTGGCTTGGCGATGTCATCAAACATCTTCTCGACTTTGCCAGTCTTGCCATCAATGCGGTAGACGGCTTCCTTCAGCTCGTGCGGAGCCTTCTCGCCTTCGTAGTTGCCTTGCGTGCCGTAGCCTGGATCGGTAAACCAGATACCGCCATCCGGGTGCACAACAACATCGTTTGGAGCGTTGAACTTCTTGCCGTTGAACTTGTCAGCAAGAACAGTGATGGTGCCATCGTATTCATAGCGCGCCACACGCCGCGTCAGGTGCTCACAGCTGATCTGGCGGCCCTGATAATCGAAGGTGTTGCCATTGGTGTAGTTGCTCGGGTTGTGGATGGTGCTGACGTGGTAGTCCTCATCGAGCATCCGGAGATGGACATTGTTCGGGATGTCAGACCACACCACGTACTTGC
>JBEEMN010000119.1:0-5330 GCA_041192625.1 Armatimonadota bacterium | reverse complement strand
CAATTCCCCTAGGCATCCAGCCGATGAATTTGTGCAGGGCTGCATTGCAATAGTTTGAGTGGTCGACTCCGATCACAACACGGAGATCACCCGTTCTGGACCGTTTTCGGCTGACAAGGACACTGGCTTTCACCCCAGCGATTACCGTTGCCGCTGTACTGCCAAGGACGAAGCGCTCAATCGGCTTTGCGATGTTGGCATCGACGCAGACCAGCGTAGCATCCCGGCTGTCTGAGAGGTTGACCAGCTCGTATCTAGGATTTCCGATTGCGACATCGGTGCTGATGTAGTTTGGATCAACCCCTAAATCTTGAATGTGTTGCTTGACTCTCGGAAGAAACTCACTTGCCTTTTCCACTTCCGTGTCCGCTTGCCAGGCCATGAAGTCATTTCCGCTGACGATGTCATTGGGGTAACCGGCGACAAGGTAGGGGGAGACGACATGGAGGAGGTGGTAGCGGACGCATGGGATGGCGAGTGCATGCAGCATTTCGATGCTGTCGGTGGTCGATGGGCCGTTGGTTGCGGCAATTCCAATGATGGCTTCCATTTCGTTTGGGGTTCCTTTCACCGGGTGGTCCAAGTGTCAGCTGTGTAGTCCATCGTCACTGGAGCTGCCCGTAGGTTTTCAACAATCCAGCGAAATGTGTAGGTGAGTGATTGAACAATCACGACGCCTGTAAACCAAATCAGTGCAGCAAGATTGATCATCACGACTGCCATCCCCCAGATGAGGGCGACCATGTGAAAGCGAAGCATTGCTGCAATTGCAGCAAGGGTGTCGCCGTATGGATTTGATGGCGTGGCATCCAAGGTGGGTGCCTGAGGCTGCCAAATCAGGCCCGCTGGTGCCGTTATGTCCATCATTCTGCTCATCCCGACCTCTTCATTAAACTGGTATGCCATCGTTGTCTCCATCGCTGTTCCTTGCTCACAGATGCAGGAGAGATTTCCTGCATCGCCATAACAAAGTTGTTGTTACTTACCCCCCGGGACGCCCTTGTCCCGGGAGGCTGGCTCCTTCGGCTGAGCTCTATCAGGTTGCAATCCCGGGTCATGTGTCCACTGCAGGACTATTCCGCCGTGGCTGACTCCCAAGTACTGATATTTCCATCGCCGTTGAACCGCGCTGAGGAAGGGAAACACTTCCGGGAAAACCCGGCTGCCCAAAGTGTGTACTGGTCTTTGCTGGGTTTTATGCAGCAGACTGGCGACATTGCCAACCGATAACCAATGTTATGTTTGAGTACCGAACCGCACTGTCCGGATGCCACATCCGAGCTGTTTCCACCGCCTTCACACTGGGACCTTATCGTCGATAAGCGGCCCGCTTATCGGCCGTTTGGGAGATTGATATTGGCGAAACCGAGAATTCATGCACATTTGTGCACGGTTAAAGTGACTGAGCAGTATTTCCTATATGCGTTGACAAAACGGTTTTCTAGGATTAATCGGCATGTAAATGCCTCTGAACCACGTGTGCATGAGAGCTTCAGGTGGTGATTTCCGAAATTACGTGATGTTGCATTTGCAAGTTGTTTTTGGTGCGAATGGAGCGTTCAGCGGCAGACCACGGGCGAGCTCTTCGTTGTTTCCATTTCGCGTTGGCGAAACATTGCGCTTGACATATGTACATCGGTTCATTGGCTGTGTAGTTTATGCATGAGCTCTCTGAGCGCTAATTTGTGTAAGTTGCATCAGCAAGGACGCCGTGAGGGTGTCCGGATAAGGCATCCAAGGAGGCGGTTTCGATAGAATACATTAATGTCTGCTTACAATGTCGCCCTCGTCGGCGCAACCGGCGCAGTAGGCGCCGAATTCCTCCAGCTTCTTGAAACCCGAGACTTCCCCCTTGGTCAGCTACGCCTCTTGGCATCCAGCCGCAGCGCCGGCACGACAATCCGCTTCAAAGACCAGGACATCGTCGTAGAAGAGCTCACCGAATCCAGCTTCAAAGACATCGATATCGCCTTCTTCAGCGCCGGAGGCTCGCGCTCCAAGCAATATGCCGCCGCCGCCATCGCCGCAGGAGCCGTTGTTGTTGATAACTCATCCGCGTTCCGGATGGACCCATCCGTCCCGCTTGTCGTCCCGGAAGTCAACCCGGATGCCCTTACGGATCACAATGGCATCATCGCCAACCCGAACTGCTCGACCATCCTGCTCGTGATGGTCCTTGCGCCTCTCCTCAAGCTTGCCCCCATCCGGCGCGTGGTTGTCAGCACCTACCAGGCAGCATCCGGTGCGGGTGCCGCCGCGATGCGTGAGCTCGAGACACAAACCGCTGCAATCCTTGCTGGGAATGCTCCAGAACCCGAAATCTTCCCGCACCCGATTGCCTTCAATCTCTTTAGCCACAACACCGTCATCGATGAAACCGGCTATAACGAAGAAGAACTAAAAATGGTCAAGGAGACGCGGAAAATCCTCTCGGATGACTCCCTTGCTGTGACCGCGACCTGTATCCGCGTGCCGATCCCGCGCGCGCACTCCGAAAGCGTCAACATCGAGTTTGTGGGTGAGCGGCCGTCGGTGGCTGCGATTCAAAGTGCGCTCGCCGCATTCCCGGGTGTGGTCGTTGTGGATGACCGCGAGGCGAATGTGTTTCCGATGCCTCTATATGCGAGTGGCCGGGATGAAGTCTTTGTTGGCCGGATTCGGGAAGACATTTCGTGCCCAAATGCGATCGATCTGTTCCTCTCCGGGGACCAGATTCTAAAGGGTGCTGCACTTAATGGCTATCAGATAGCGGAGTGCCTGATTGAGCGTGGATTGCTGGGAGGCAAGAAATGAGTGCGACACTGCGCGGTGCGAATGCCCGCTTTGGAAACCTGCTGACGGCGATGGCGACGCCACTCCACCCGGATGGCTCCATCGACTTTGCCGGCGCGCAAACCCTTGCCAAGTGGCTCATGTCACAAGGCAACGATGCCCTTGTCATCAACGGGACCACGGGCGAGTCGCCGACAACATCGGATGATGAGAAGCTCGACCTCCTAGATTGCATCATTGAAGCGATTGGCGCAGACAAAGTCGTGGCTGGCGCCGGTGGAAATGACACCCGCCATATCGCAAAGCTTGCCGCGTCGAGTGCAGCAAAGGGCGTCGCGGGCATCCTCAGCGTTGCTCCGTATTACAACAAGCCCTGCCAAGAAGGCATTTACCGGCACTTCCGCGCCATCGCCGATGCTGCAGCGATTCCCGTTCTTCTCTACAATGTCCCGGGGCGTACGATTGCAAATATCGATGCGGCTACAACCGAACGCATCGCTCTGGACCAGGAAAATGTCATCGGAACCAAAGATGCATCTGGGAACATGATGCAAGTCGCGGACATCGTTTCGCGGACCCCGGACACCTTCGATGTGTACTCAGGTGATGACGGTACGCTTCTACCGCACCTCGCGGTAGGTGGCTGTGGCATCATTTCGGTGATCTCGCATGTCGCTACGCCGCAGATGAAGGATGTCTGTAACAAGTGGTTTGCCGGTGATGCGGCTGGTGCGCGGGAAGCATTTTTGCCAACGCTTGCAATCACCCGGATGATCTTTGCTCAGCCAAGCCCAGCGCCAACCAAGGCTGCGCTGAGTCTGCTCGGTAAGCCTGCGGGTCCGGTGCGCTTGCCACTCGTTGACCTCAACCAGTCCCAGCTAGAGGCGCTTGCGGCATTTATGACAGAGCAAGGGTTGATGTAGGGGAGTCAGAAACTCCAAAACGATGACAAAACACCCGTCCACTTTGTGAATAACTGGACGGGTGTTCTTTATTTTCGGATGGGCCGCCGTGCAACCACGCCGCCGACCGCCGCCAGACACACGCCCCAGCAGCACCAGACAAACCAGTCGCCGAAGCGGGTGAAGAGGGTGATGTCTTTGATTGGCTCGATAACGACATCGAGGACGCCAGGCTTCATCGCAGGGAGGAGCGCCGCGGAACCACCGTATGAGTTTTTCTCGACACGTCCGGATGCCTGTACAACTCCGGTCAGACCCGTACTGGATGCACGGACCATCTGCCGGCGCACCTCAACCGCACGCACCACCGCTGTGTCAAAGTGTTGTTTCTGCTCTATGGTGCCATCGTAGGTCTGGTCACTCGTCACATACGCCAGCGCCGTCGCTCCCGCATTCACACTGTCGCGCGAAATGTAGCCAAATGCCGTCTCGTAGCAAATCCCAAGACCCAGCTTGACGCCACCGGCACTGACAACACCAATGCGCTGCCCCGGCGTGTAGTTCGGATAGTTCACGCCGTAGCGCTCGAAAATGGGGTCCAAGTACTGCCGAAGCGGGAAGAACTCGCCAAATGGCACCAGCTGCCGCTTCGCGTAGGCATCCCCGATGTGGCCATTCGGTGCGAAGTCCCGAATCACATTGCCAACATCCCCACTTTGCCGATGCTCACCAAGCCCCGTGATCAGCGTTGTGTTCCAAGCTTTCGACAATGATGCAAATACAGGGAGGTCGCTCTGTGTAACGGGAACGGTGCCTTCTGGCCAGAGGACAAAGTCCACTACGCGTGGGTTCGGGGAAGCCATCGGGTTTGTTTCAGGGCTTGCGGGGTCCGCACCGCCCTTAAACTCCTTGTTCAGCTCCCGGATTCGCGTTGCCGTGATATCCGCATAGGTTTGAAGCGCGCTCCCACGGTCCATTCCACGGTCTTCATTGCCTTGCACTAAAATGCCGAATGTACGCCCCGGATAGTCTGAGTCCAATGTCCGTGTCGACCACGCTGCGACACTAAAGAGACCTAGAATTCCCTGTGCCGTGATGAGACCGACAGCCAGAATCGCTGGTTTCAGACACCGAGTCATGGCCGCGTGCACCAGACATCCACTGACAAACACCGCGCTCGCACTCACGCCCCAAGCACCCATTACCTCTGCGGCCTGCAGCCACGGCAACGCCATCGGGTGGCTGAACACTGTAGATGTCAAAAACCATGGAAAGGCGTACGTCCCGGTCGAGCGCGCCCACTCAAAACAAACCCAGGCTGCTGCGAACACCAAAGGGCGAAACCGATTGCCGACTTTCGGCAACACTGCACCGCAAATCAAACCAAAAGTGCCAAACAAAATCGTCTCGAGGAGGACTAAGCCTATGTAGGGGCCATCATCGATGGCGCGCATCCACTCAACCCCGATGCCGTATAACGCCGCCGCATGGAGGGCGGCATATAGCATCGCTGACCGGGCACGCTTGCTATGCGCAATCAACCACATCAGGATTCCGGGCGCGACCCACGCCAGCGGCCAGATGTTTAAAGGCGAAAAGGCGCACCACATGAGTGCGCCTGAGAAGAGGGCGATGCCCGGTTTGATCCACCATCCA
>JBEEMN010000118.1:0-5737 GCA_041192625.1 Armatimonadota bacterium | reverse complement strand
GGCATCGATATTGCTCGCCCACCAGCGATCATAATGCTCCCAAAGCGTTGTAAAGCTGCAGGGAATCATCGTGCGGTAACGCGTCGCCATCCGGAGCAGGGCATCCCGCTCCTTACCCATTTTGCACATCGCTTCAAAGACCCAGCGGTCAAAGAAACAGCTTGAAAATGTCTGCTTCAAGAGTACATTGTTGAAAATTGCATCCCACTTGTCCCCGGATGCCAGCCCGCAGTTCACCGCCATCGCATTCGCACGGTCATCTGGGATCTTGACTTGCTGCGACTGATACGCATTACCGTTCCAATACTTGGCATCAAAGGTTGCCTTTATGGCCGCGCGCTTGGCATCAATCTGGGGGATATCGGCATCGTGGCCTGTGAGCGCTGCAATCTTCCGCAGTCTCGATAACCGCGATGTCCTTGTTTTCCTTCCCCCAGTCAAACCAGGTGCGCTTTCCGAACTGGTAAGTCTCGAAGAGGAAGTTTCGTGTCGGGATGTAGATGCGGCGCATCGCATCGATGTCACCCGTGTGCATGTAGTAAAACCAAAGCCCATATTCGCCAAGGAACTCGAGGTGTTGCCCCGGATAGAACTTTGGCTCGAGCTTGCGGGTTACCAGATCACGGGCCAGCGTATGCGCACGCGGGTCGAAGACGTAAAAGCATTGGTTTAGCTCTGGAGTGCCATCCCCCCAAAAGCCCACACGCTCCCGGTCGGGGCAGTCGTAGAAGTGGTCACGCATACAAATGTAAGCCGTGCGCGCTGCCTTAATCCAAAGCGTTGTGAAATCAGCGTCATCGCAGGAAAATCTGCCCGCAAAGTCGCAGTCAAAGCCCGTTTCGCGGTACTGCACCGCGCGAACCGTCACACCTGCGGGAATCTGGTACGTTGCCCCTTCGCCGCTGACCCAGTTTTTTGCCTCGATGGTTTGCTTGCCTGGCCCGATTTCGATCGTCTCCGCGGGTGTGAGATACAGAACCAGAGGGTTGGTGGACTTGAGTGTCAGCTTTGTCTTTGTTGGGCTCTCCAGCATAATCCAATGCTGAAAATGGCAGTTATAAGGAAGCTTGCAGGTTAGCAGCCAGGGCTTATCCTCAGCGCAGGGGAGGGAATGCGATGTGCGGGTGTAAGGCTTTAGGCCATAGTCGCGGATGTTAGCTTCGTTCACAGCCGCAATTATCCCTCATCCAGCATTTGGATAGGAACTATTCGGTCATGCTTCCTGCGAATCACTCACTAAGTTAATGCCGAGCCGCGCGCCATTCTTGTTATCGAAGGTGGTGCCATCTGCCACGATGCTTACACTGCCATCCGGGAAGAGCTGAAGGTTCCGATGGCCGGTAACACTCAATAAAAGAATGTCTCCGTGGATGGTTTCCGTCCATTGAAAGGCCTGGCGGTCCCCGGCGCGAGACTTTTGGAGGCTGATTTTTGATGCATTGCCCACTCCGGAGGCGGTTACCAAGCCGCCAGTATCCACATGTTGCAGGGCGACGCGACCGTTTTTCACATCGATGATTCTGAAGCGTGTGCCGTTGTCAGTGCTCGCTGGAATGCTAATCAAACGTTGCCCGGATGCGGCGAGGGTGTGTCCGGATGTCGCATTTTCGATCCGCACAACCTGTCCGTATGGGATCGGAGTCATGGCTCCCCGTGGTGCTGGCTCGTGTACCGTGAAGTTGCAGAAATCCGCCCGGCCTCCGCTGTTTCCAAGCGTGTTGTACGCAAAGAGAGCGTAGCGGACACCTTGGAATGTCCGCAGCTGAAAGACCATCCGGAATGGGCTGCCAAGCACCTGCCATGTCGAACCATCAAGACTCCACGATAGCGTCGCCATCTCGCTCAGGAAGTCACACTCTGCCCGCAGCTGGATGACGGGTTTCGGCAACGGGACAGATGTTTCATTGCCCGATTCCTGATGGTACATCGTAAGCTGATGCTCACTCATAGAGACGCGGCGGACACCAATCCACGCATACGGATGGTTAAGCAAACCAAGCCCTGCGACATCCCCGGGGATGAGCTTTGCGGAATCGATGGTTACGGTGACGGTGGATTTGGGTCCGATGGCGCGCTGTGTCAGGGTGTTTTTCGCATGCCAGAAGTCTGGGGATGTCTGCGGCGTTAGGCTTAGCCAGCCCCGCCGGGTCTTTAGCGACCACTTACTGTCATCTGGATGGTGGTTCCACTGCCAGACATTCGCGAGCTTTGGCCCCTTGAAGGAATCGCTGCGGGTGTAGGGTGCCGTCGGCTTAGTCCGCGCGCCGGTTGTTGGTTTGACCCACGTGCGCGGAGTGCGGCCAATATTGCCGGCGAGACCGAACATCGGCCAGCCATCCTGCCACGTGATGGGGGACAGACACGTCAGGCGCCCGATGGAATTGGCATCCATCATCGAGTAGCCCCACCACTCGCCATTTTTTGTATCCACAATTCCGCCTTGGTGGATGGCAGTTGCGATGCCATCCCGGCGTGGATCCGGAGCGCTGACATCAAACTTGCCGCCTTTGTCCGAGCGGAGCCGATAGCCTTGTGTGATCCCGAAAGCCTCTCCGGTGCTGATGGAATCAATGATCTCATACGGGCCAAAGGGGGACTTTGCGCGTGCGCAGGGCATCCGGAAGCCGCCGGCGTACCACGCACTGATGATGTAGTACATCCCGTTGATCTTGAGGAAGTGCGCGCCCTCGCCCATGATGGACTCCGGACCAAACGGGGCCTGTTCGGTCCCGGGGATGATGTCATCTAGGGTTTCATTCAGCTGCGCGATGCGGATGTCGCGGTAGCCCCACGCGATATAGGTTTTGCCATCATCATCGAACAAGACAGATAAATCGTGGAAACCCCGCTTCATCGTGGTGCGTTTCCACGGGCCAGTGGCCTTGCTCGCGCTGTAAACAAGCGTCGGGAAACCCGTTACGTTAGCAAAGATATAAAAGACACCATTGTGATGACGGAAGCTTGGCGCCCAGATACCGCGTCCGTAGATGTCCTTGTCGTTATCAAGGCGGAACGCTGGCCCAAGGTCGAGACGGTCGCTTGCATACGAGAGGAGCGTCCAGTTGACAAGGTCTTTTGAATGCAAAACAGGCAAGCCGGGACTGGTGTGCATCGTTGTCCCAGTGAGGTAGTAATCGCTTCCCACGCGGATCATGTCCGGGTCTGAAAACTCATCAAAAAAGAGCGGATTACTAAAGGTGCCATTGCCGTTGTCAGCAGTCCAGGATGTTGGTGAAAGTGGTTCTGGCATTTGGCTGGATGTCCTATCGCAGGGTCGGGATGCGGGATATTAGCCTTTGATAAGGAGTGTTGCCACATTCTGGTGCTCCTATCCGGATGATGTTGACATAGGATAGTGAAAATCAACCTAATGAAGACCCACTTAGTTGACAAAAATAGAGTGTGGATATCGCAAATAATCTCTGATGTTCACTCAAAATTAATCAAATACGCACATTGTGCAAATGTTGTATTTGTTATGTATGATGCAAACATCTGACACTGAAGTCAGGTAGTGCAGTATCTGTTCCATTCACTTGAAAGGATGCAATGCTATGAAGTCAAGATCCAATGCTGGATTTACACTGATTGAGCTTTTGGTGGTTATCGCCATCATCGCAATTCTCGCCGCTATTCTCTTCCCTGTTTTCGCGCAAGCCCGTGAAAAGGCCCGTGGAGCATCTTGTCTTTCGAACATCAAGCAGCTGACCCTCGGCATGATGATGTATTCCTCGGACTACGATGAAACCTTCCCGGAATGGCGCTGGGACCAAAACTACTCCACCAACTGGGGTGACAAGGGTTGGTACAGCCCGAACAACGCAACGACCATTTGGTACTACGCAATCTACCCATACGTCAAGAATGGCAAGGTTTACTCCTGCCCATCCGCGACAACTAAGGTTCGCTTCCGTCAAAACGGCTGGTTTGTCTTCGATAACACCGGTGCACAGCCAGTTGGACGTAACACGATTCTTGACAATGAGTTTCTGTCGTACGGTTCCAACGAGCCATTGACCTACTCCTTCCCAAGCATCGCTGCTATGGATAAGCCAGCTGACACCTTTATCATTGGTGACATGATCTCGGCTCTCTCAAGCTGGGACTGCTACGGTGACTGGGTAAACTGGGAAAATGCCGGGCAACCAAACGATGCCCGTCGTAACTTCCGTATCCCACGTCTTGCTTGGGCAAAGACGGATGGACGGATTCCTAACTACTACGGAAACGCTTGTTCTGGCTCCCCAGCTGGATCGGGTCAGTTCCCGAATGCATGGGATGAAAGCAGCGCCATCCACACTCGTGGATCCAACGTCGGCTTTGCCGATGGCCATGCCAAGTTCAACCAAGCTGGTAACGTTCGCGCAAGCTACTACGGAGTCAAGTAGTGGTGAGTGTTGACCGCTGGACACTTGCGGTCGCGATTTTTGTTGTAGCCGGTGCCCTGTGCGCCGGCTGCAGCAAGGACGCAGAAACGACCTCGACTGGTGGCGCTAAGGGATCTGACATGCTCCCTCCTGGCGCTCAGCCAAATCAGTCCGAAATCGACCGCATCAAGGCACAGAGAATGCCTCCGGCAAACTTGGCCAACCAACGTCCTGGTGGACCTGGTGGTCAGGGAGCACCCGGTGGCGGGGCACCCTATGGCGCCCCCGGTGGAAGTACAACATACTTCAAAGGTAACTAGTCCCACCGACCACTCGGATTGAAGCTGTAAATGACAAACATGTCCAACGGCCGGGCACCCGATAAACGGGTACTCGGCCTCTTTGCTTTTGTACTCATCGCAGGTATCGCATCCATCCCCTGGCAAATGAAGCAGTGGAAGGCGACATCCGATGCCCGCCGCCAACGCCAAGCATACGAGAAACACCTCACGGCGTTGACATCCCAAAATGCCGAAGCAAAAGATATTGAGGCATCCCTCGCAGATCCCGGTGCGACCATCGAAACCCGGATGGAAGCTGCACGCTTCTTCCTCTCGCACGGCAACTCCAAGCGCGCTGCTCAGCTGCTTCAGGAACTTAGTATTTCTGCGCGCAAGGATGCAGCCCTCGGGAAAGATGAAGCCTTCCACGGAGGTATCTCATCGCTGTATGAGCGTATCGGCTGGCAGGATAAAGCCATGGACCATGCGCGGACTGCTCTGCGCATCGCTCCCGATAGTGTTTCATCCATTCTCCGCGTCGCATTCCTCGAAGCCCTGCTCGGCTGGCAAAAAGCCTGTCAGGCAAACGTAACCCTCGCCAAGAAACTTGAGCCAAACAGTGCTGAACCGTACCTTGCAAGCGCATTGGTGCATGAGCAGGTTGGCAATGTCAAAGCAGCTGAACAGGACTTGCAAAAGGCTGATAGTCTGCGCCCGAATGACTGGCGTATCCACCTCCTCCTCGGACGTAACAGAATCGCGCAGCTCCGCTACGATGATGCAATAGCAACCTTTGATAAGGCTGCGACACTCGCGCCGACGGAGAGCTCGATTACATCTGCAAAGCTTGAAGCAATCCTTCGTAAGTACACGGCCCGCTCTGATCAGCGTAAGGAACTGCTTAAGGTTGCCGAGGATGTTGCCAAGTTCTATCTTGAGCAGGCGCCTGACTCCCCCGATGCACAATTTCAGATGGGGCGTATCTACCAATTCATGGGCCGTGATGCGGATGCTGTCAGGATCTACGCGGGTGTCTACAAGAAGAGCCCGGATACGGGTCAGCTGCGCATTCAATACGCATCGTTGTTG
>JBEEMN010000117.1:0-5365 GCA_041192625.1 Armatimonadota bacterium | reverse complement strand
TCGCCCTTAATGATGATTCCATCCTCCATGGAAGAAACCATCTCGTCATAGGTTGGACCTGTTGGGTTTGGTTGCAAAGAAACATTGGGCATGCGCTGAATAGGAACGTGCGCGGGAGAGTCGGCATAAGCGCATCCATTGCTTCGATCACGGTTAACGCGAGCTGCAATTCGGCGATCTAGTTGATAACCAACTAGAAGGCCATCTTTAATGATGTCCCAGCGCTGGGCTGCAACGCCTTCATCATCAAATCCAACGGTGCTAAGGCCATGTGAAGTACTGCGATCTCCGGTTACGTTCATCAATTTCGAGCCGTATTGAAGAGTATTTAATTTATCTGGCGTTGCAAAAGAGGTTCCGGCGTAGTTGGCTTCATAACCAATTGCACGATCCAACTCAGTTGCATGGCCAATAGATTCGTGAATTGTCAGCCACAAATTAGATGGATGAACTAATACGTCATAGCGTCCAGGTTCAACCGATGGTGCTGCAACCTTTTCCGCTAGCAATGATGGAAGCTCTGCAATCTCTGCATCCCAATCCCAATGCTTATTTCCCATCCACTCCCAGCCAAAGCCTGCAGGTTGAGCCAATGTGCGCATAGCTTCAAAACCATGAGCGCCAATTGAAATCGCTTCAATCTGAGTTTGTATGCGGACTCGTTGCTGTGTGGTGCTGGTGCCATAAGAATCGGCATAATGCTTTTGTTCTTTAACAAACATAGTTTGTGCAGAGGTGTGATTAACACCAGCACTCTTGAGTAAGCGATTACTCAAATCAGCTAAGCGATCCTTCTTCTCAGAATCAGAGACTGTGAATGGATCAATTTCATACTCTGACACCCAGGTCTGGTTTGCATAGACCGGTTCGGTAACAAGTGAAACTAACTCTGTTGATAATGGCTTTGAAGTTTTAGCCATTGCGACAGCGGTCATCGCAAGTTTCTTGGCAACTTCCACAGAGATCTCAGGAGATGAAGCAAAGCCCCAAGCACCGTTAACAATGACTCGCACGCCAACTCCGGCGATTGACTCATCACTTTGGGTCTCTGGGCGGGCATCACGCAAAGAGAGCAAACCAGTGCGCGTGCGCTCGATCCGCACATCAACGTGTGAGGCACCAGCATCTTTGGCTGTGCTAATTGCGGCATCACTAACAGCTATTAGTGGAAGGGCTAGAAAATCTGCATCAACATTTTTATTCACCCCAGAACCCTAATTCAAATCCTGCCCCAGGGAAAGTGTCTAGAAGCCCTTCCGTTGGCCAATTCTTTTATGCTATTCCGATGAAGTTTGTAATCTCTGTCATTGATGACCTCCAGAGTCCTGGCACCCCTGCTGAGATGGTCGAAATCGATAAGTTCAATGATTCCTTGCGAGCAAACGGTCAGTGGATCTTTGCCTGGGGATTGCCAAGGCAATCCAATGCATGACGAAAGAGCTCTCTGCTTGCTTTGTCTACAGCACCTCCGCTTGTCCGCTCAACAAATGTAATGGCAGCCGCCAAGGTCATCATGGTTTTTTACCGGCCTTAGGTTCGATGGTCACCGGGACGACATCACGGGATGGACTCGATTTAATGTGTCGCGGCGCAACCTGTAAAAAGGTTGTGATGAGTGCAAATCCCTTGTAACCGGCAAGAGAGATCATCGCTAAAAGTAACAGAAAAACGGCAAGAGAAATCGATGTCCTTTGCTTGGGTGCTTGCCGGTTCCGCGCTTCAAACCGCATCAGACCGAATGCTCCTGGCGATAGGTTGTGACCTCATCTACGAGAACAGCGTGTGCATCGAGGGCCCGTTGGCCAAGCGCACGACCGCGTTCCTTCTTGTCACGAATACGCTCTCCATCGAGTTGATCAACGATTCCCCAGCTGGCGTTCATCGGTGCATAAGATGGTCCATCATATTCACTCACGTAGCTTGCTAGAGAGCCGAGAACAGAATGGCGGTGGAAATCGAGGGTTGGGATTGCGGCTGATAGACCTGCCATCAGTCCCGTTGCGGCGCTCTCCAAATACCCTTCCACTCCTGTGATCTGCCCGGCGAAGCGGATGCGTGGGTCTGTCCGCAGCGCAAGGTTACGCGTCAAAAGCGTCGGTGAATGGATGTAGGTATTTCTATGCATCACTCCAAAGCGCACAAACTCTGCTTTTTCCAAACCAGGGATCATCCTGAAAATACGTGACTGCTCGCCCCACTTCATACGGGTTTGAAAACCGACCATATTGAAGAGTGACCCGGACTTATTCTCCTGACGGAGCTGAATGACGGCATAGGGACGGCGGCCTGTATGCGGATCTGTCAGGCCAATGGGTTTGAGAGGACCGAATGCCAGTGTCTTAGGCCCGCGGCGAGCCAACTCTTCCACTGGGAGACATGCTTCGAAGAACTTGATGTCCTCAAAATCGTGGATTGGAGCGAGTTCAGCGGCATTAATGGCATCTACCAATGCCAGATACTCATCTTTTTCGAGCGGACAGTTCAGGTATGCAGCGTCATCCGACATATCTGGCTCAAGGCCTTTACCGCGGCGGCTTGCCCGGAACACTTTCGACATATCAATACTGGATGATTCAATGACCGGCGCAACGGCATCGTAGAAGTATAAATCGTACCTTCCAGTCAGCTTTCCAATGGTTTCCGCAAGGCTATCGGATGTAAGTGGGCCAGATGCAATAATGACATCGCCATCAGGCAGCTCGGTAACTTCACCTCGACGAAAGTCGATATTTGGATGCAGCTCAAGTTCACTTGTGACCATTGCACTGAAGAGGTCACGGTCAACGGCCAGTGCTTCACCAGCCGGCACCGATGTCGCATCTGCGCATCGGACAATGAGTGAATCCAGCCGTCGCATCTCTTCCTTAAGAACGCCACTTGCATTTGACACGTGGTTGCTTTTGAAGGAATTCGAACACACGATTTCGGCTGCGAAATTCGAGCGGTGTACAGGTGTGTTTCGGACCGGGCGCATTTCGTGGAGGATGACCTTTCGTCCACATTGAGCCAGCTGCCACGCAGCCTCTGAACCCGCAAGACCCGCACCGATGACATGCACAGAATTAGACATGTTTCAATTCTACACGGCAACCCGCTTATGCCGATGCAATTGCGAACGCCATCCAGAGCATTGGGCTATGATATTCACATGGGAATTGCAGTTACTGAACGAGCGAAACAGCTGTTTTTGAACGCATTTGATGCGGCCGCAGAGTTTATGGGTTCCGCCCCCGGGCGTGTCGAACTGCTTGGAAATCATACAGATTACAATGGCGGATTTGTTCTGACCGCGGCGGTAGACATTAGAACTGTTGTCGTTGTTCGTAAGACAGCTGGTGCCATGACTCGAATTGTGACTGAATTGCCCGATCATCAAGTAGCGAATATTGATCTCTCCATGGGACCCGCACAGCTGACCGAATCGAATCGCTGGTGTGGTTACATTGCGGGAGTCCTCGATCACTTTTCACCGCCTGGCTCAACGTGGGATGTTGCCGTCGCCAGTGATGTGCCAGATGGCAGTGGTATCAGCTCATCAGCAGCCGTTCTTGTCGCAACCGCTAGTGCTGTTTTAGCAGCACTTGATGTTTCTCTGACTACGATGAAAATCGCCGTTGCTTGCCGTGCTGTCGAGAATGGGCCGTGGGTTGGAGCACCTGTGGGGCTTCTGGATCAATTTTCGAGTGCCTGCGGTGAGCATGGGATGGCCTTGTTTCTCGACTGCAGCTCATTTGATTGGAAGCGCGTCCCCCTCAGTGCCGAGCGTTTAGGCATTCTCATCGTGAATACAAATGTGAAGCATTCTCTCGCGGATGGTGGAGGTTACACGACGCGCCGTAAAGAGTGCGAAGCGGCGGCTCTCCGTCTATCGGATGGCAGGACCACGTTGCTTCGTGGGGTAACTGAAGCTGAGTTCAATGATGGCATTTCTGATGTTGAGCAACCATCTCAAAATCGCGCTCGTCATGTTTGGAACGAAAATTTGCGGGTCGTTCAAGGTACGGAATGCCTCGTAAATGGTGATGTCAAAGGTTTTGGGGCAATGTTGAACGCAAGTCATGCCAGCTGTCGTGGATTGTTTGAAAACACATGCCCTGAGATCGACAAAGTCCAGCGGATTCTTGAGGGAACAAATGGTGTTTTCGGGGCAAAGCTATCCGGTGGAGGCTGGGGTGGGAGTGTTGTCGCTGTTGTTGAACCCGCGATGCTGGATACAATCATCGCTAACGTTGTAAGCGAATACGGGGATGGCCTGACGATTCTCTCAACATATGCAGCAAGTGGTGCACAAGGTGTGAAGGTATGAGCACGACAGCCGTAGGCAATCTTGGCGGTGTCGCATCCCCTGAAACACTCGCAAGCCACATCGGGGTTTCGGTTCTTGCAATGGGAGGCAACGCCATCGATGCCGCTGTTGCCATCGGGTTTGCGCTCGCTGTTACGTTTCCAAGCGCTGGGAACTTAGGCGGTGGTGGCTTTCTGTTGTATCGCCATCCAAGTGGACGCAATGTCGCCATCGACTTTCGTGAGACTGCACCAGCCATGGCGACTTCTGACATGTACCTGAGTACCGATGGCAAGGTGATCTCCGGTGATGGCGGTCCGGTTGATGGCTATCGGGCTTGTGGCGTTCCCGGAAGTGTCGCAGGCTTCGAACTAGCATGGATGCGCTACGGTAGTGGCCGAATCCCCTGGAGTAAGCTCGTAGATCCGGCAGTGCAGCTGGCATCGGGTGGCTTTTCGATGCCACATTCGCTTCAGAGAAGTCTTTCACTCTCGATGGACCGCATTTCGTCCGACCGGTCGTTTCAAACGATGTTTCTGAGCAAGTCCATCGTTGGTTGGCAACCGCAGCGTACGGGCACGACGATACGGCAGCCACGCCTCGGTGAAACGCTTGCACGTATTCGTGACAGGGGAGCCATCGACTTCTATGCAGGAACCACAGCAAGGTTGTTGGCCTCTGACATCCAACGCAATGGCGGGATGTTACTGTCGACCGATCTTGCAGGCTACCAGGCCGTGCGCCGTAAGCCATTGTCCGGTCGATTCATGGATTTTCAAGTCCTGACGATGCCTCCGCCAAGCAGTGGGGGAATTGCACTCCTTCAGATGCTCGGAATGTTGGAAATGTGCCACCCACTACCAGCTGCATATTCACCTGCATACATTCATCTCGTGACCCAGTCGATGCGTAGGGCGTTTCGGGACCGTTCTGAATACCTTGGGGATGCTGACTTTGTGGATGTTCCAGTTGATGCGCTCCTTAGCAAACTTCACATTAGGTCTCTCAAACGAGGACTATCCGTTTCGATGAATGTCAAAACGGACGATTTATCGGCAATACGGCCGTTAGTGAATGAGT
>JBEEMN010000116.1:0-5387 GCA_041192625.1 Armatimonadota bacterium | reverse complement strand
GATGCAATCAACTCTGCGTACGACATCGGGTACTACAACATCGGGATTCGTCCAACACTCGAAGACCTCGGTATTGGCGGAAACGATCCCTTTGGCGTTCCATTGTCCTATTCGAAGCGTATCCAGCTTGGCTTGCTGATCGATGACAACCGTCTCTTCGACAACATCATCTACCCAGATAGCCGCCTTGCAATCGAAGGTGCATTCAAGACGCCTATGCTACGTAACGTTGCTTTGACTGGCCCATACATGCACAACGGTGGCTATGCAACCCTGCACGAAACCCTCAACAACTACCATCGTGGCGGTGACTTCGGCCTCGAGAACATGCCTAACACAGCTCCTGAGCTTGGTTTGATTGGTCTCGTGACGACGTTTGATAAGCGTGACATTATTCAGTTCATGCTCGAACTGACCGATCCACGTGTTGAAAACATGAGCGCTCCATTCGATCACCCTGAGCTGCGCATCACCAATGGCCACACCCTCAAGGCTGGAACAACATCCACCTTGGTAAACAATGGACTGGGCAATGCAACGGACACGATGATTACGGTTCCTGCAACAGGCAAGCTTGGAGGAGCACCGCTCCGTCGCTTCCTAGGAAACAAGGAGACACGCTTCTTCCAATAAGTTAGGTTTCACGAAAACACCCTCCACGGCTAACGCTTGGGAGGGTGTTTTTTTTGTTACGAGTCGTAGAGTGTAGGTAGACAGAGATAAGGTCAGACAGCAGTTTGGCACACCGACAGCTATGATGACCCGAGCTTTTTGGCCTCGAGAAACTCCCAGCGTGCATACACTTGTTCGACTTTAGTTTTGGCACCCGGCAATTGCTTGGTCCAAATCTCGGCTAAGCGTGCTGCATCGGATGCAACCGCATCTGTTGCCATCAACGCCTCCAAGCGCACAACTTCCGCCTCAGCTGCTGCAATCGCATCATCGATGCTTGCGAGCTCACGACGCTCACTTGCCGAAAGCAAACTCCGCTGTGCTACGGGCTTTTCAACAGCTTTGGATTCGGGTTTAAACCCAGTGGCCTGCCGCTCAGCATAGCGCTCCATAAACTGAACAAAGTCTGCATATTCCGTGACGCTACCGGCATCAAAGTGCAGCACTCTGTTTGAGACGGCATCCATAAAGTAGCGGTCGTGCGTCACAAGGATTACACATCCTGGAAATGTCGACAGCGCCCCCTCAAGAACCTCAAGGCTGGCAAGGTCCAAGTCGTTTGTCGGCTCATCGACAATCAGGACATCCGCCACCACGGATGACAGCTTCGCAAGCAAAAGCCTCGCCTGCTCGCCACCGGACAGCACGCCGACAAGACTCCCTAGTTGGTTTTCTGAAAAACCAAAGCGCTTCGCCCATGCGGTTACATGCCACGCGTGGCCATCATGTTGGACCGTGTCGCCATTGGGGCACAACACATCACGAACGGTCCCCTTCATGTTCAGCTGTGCTCTCGATTGATCAAACCATACGACCCGCAGCTTTTCAGCACGCATCAAGTCTCCGGCATCCGCCTCCAGATCACCCACCAGCACACGAATCAGTGTCGTTTTCCCAACCCCATTCGCACCTACAAGGCCAATCCGGTCACCAGGACTTGCAATCAGATCCAAGCCATCAAAGAGCTGCTTTCCTCCAAGGGATTTGGACAACCCTCTTGCCCGGATGAGCTCTTTTGTTGACCGCTGACTGGCTGCAAATGCCGTCTGCTTCACGGTGTTTTTCGCAGCGATACGCTGCTCAATCACAGCCAAATCCGCCATCAGCTCATGGACATCCTGAATACGCCCCTTCGCTTTTGTCGTACGGGCCTTTGCACCACGCCGCAGCCATGCAAGCTCTCGACGGGCATCACCGGACATCGCGTGCTGTTGCTTATCAAGCGATGCCATGTAATTGGCACGTGCCTCAAGAAAGTCGGAGTAGGCTCCATCCACTTGGAGACAGCCATCCGCATACACAGGTCCCAGCTCAATGATCCGGCTCGCTGTGTTCTCGAGAAAATAGCGGTCGTGCGTGATAGTGATGCTGGCAAAGCTGGCGCTTGCCAGCCAGTCTTCCAGCCACTGAACAGCCTCAAGATCTAAGTGGTTTGTCGGCTCATCCAATAACATCACATCCGGCTGCCGTATCCGGGCAGCCGCCAGCGCGAGGCGCTTTTTCCAGCCACCAGAGAGCGTATCGACGACGGCATCGCTCGTAAACCCACACATCGCCATCGCAATCGCGACCTCTGTTACGATGTCATCCACACCGGCAGCCCGAGCGGCATCCGAGAGCACGCTTTCAATCGTCGCCCCCGCGGGAAATGTGTCATCCTGATTTACCCGGAGAACCCGCGTCCCCCGGCGCATCGAAAGGTCTCCCCCCGCTGGCTTTTCCTCTCCTGCGAGAATCTTTAGTAGCGTAGATTTCCCCGAACCATTTGGCCCGATCAGACCGATTCGGTCTCCATCTCCGATGCCAAATGTGAGCGATGAAAAGAGCTGGCGACCCGCGATGCGGTAGCTGAGGTCACGAACAGAAAGGAGCGTTGCCATAAGTCCATAGTGTACGTCTGGACCGGTAATTCTTACAGCAAATGTGGAGGTGATTACGACATCTATGGATGCAGCTGCGGCCAGCGCATCGCCAAAATGACCATTGTCGTCCCAAAACCAGCTGCCGCATTGATGACTGGAAAGATTCGATAGTGGTTAAAGGCAACCTTTTCGGATGCTCCTCGCAGGAAACAGGATGTGATCATCCCCAAATAGGCAAGCCCTAGGGTCACCGCCCAAATCACGCCGTACAGGACATTGGACAGCGTCACCCCAAGTAGCACGGCGCTCCCAAGCCAGCACAGCCCGCAATAAATGAGTGCTCCACGGACACCTAGCCAGGTAGCCGTCGTCGCGAGGCCCGCCTTTTTGTCGGCGGTGACATCGGGGATGGCTGAAAATGTGTGCATCGCCATACACCAAAGCCAGCTTGCGGCGACGGCCGTCAAGGGAATCGCAGATGTTGGTGCCCAGATCGAAGCCGCCATGAATCCGGGCATCGCGTATAAGACATTGCTGACTGAATCGAATACTGGGCGCGCCTTGAAGCGCAGCGGTGGAACGCTGTAACCAATGCTCAGCATTAGAAAGACACCCATGAGCACAGCCGTGAGCATCGACTGTCCAACCACGGCAACGACAAGCGCTCCAAATGCGAGACCACATGCAACAACCGTTGCTGCCCGCTGCTGTTTTTGCAAGCGGATTTCGTAGGATCCCTTTTTGTCGTTGTGGAGATCTGTGTCCGTGTCAGCGAGGTCATTGACTCCATAGATCAGCACATTGGCTGCGACCACAAAGATCAGCAGATAAATCCAAAAGCGAGCCGAAACAAACGTCGCATAGCCCGGAGCGGTTGCAAACGTGCCAAGAATGTACGGCCCAACGGTGTACATCCAGAAGCGTGGACGGCTGATGTGCACCACGTGCTTGATGTCCGTGAGGATGCTCGACTTAACTTCGGACAAGGTAGTCTCCCGTTGCGATCCACTTGTAGCTAGTCAAGGCTTCAAGGCCAAGCGGCCCACGTGCATGGACTTTTTGCGTTGACACCGCAACCTCGGCTCCGAGGCCAAACTGACCACCATCGTGGAAGCGCGTGCTGGCATTTACAAAAACTGCAGGCGAATCGACTTCCTGAATGAAGCGCGCGATGGCATCCGGATCATCGGACAAAATCCCATCCGAGTGGCTTCCATACTCCGCGATATGTTCGATTGCCGCATCGATGCCCGGAACAACAACCACATTACAATCCATAGACAGCCATTCGGTTTCTAAATCACCCGTTTTGCCAGCGACAAACGGGATACCTGCATCCGCCAATGCAGCAGCAGCGCGATCGGAGGCATGCAAGGTTACCCCAGCATCGGAGAGTGCACGACAAACCTGACATCCAAGGCTTTTCATAGACGCTGCATGGACAAGCACAGTATCCAATGCATTACAAACAGCTGTCTTTTGCGTCTTTGCATTAACAACAACGGACAGTGAACGGTCGGCATCTACCGACTTGTCGATGTAAATATTGCAAACACCAGCGCCCCCGACAATCACCGGAACCGTTCCCTGCTGAGCGCATAACCGACCAAGTGCGGCGCCACCACGCGGAATGATGACATCAACATATTTATCCGCGCAGATCAGCTCTCGAACCCGCTCACGGGATACATCATTGATGAACTGAACGGCATCACGGTGCTCACCAACGGCGCTCCGAATCGCGGTTGCGAGCGCATGGTTTGTCCGTAACGTTTCGCTGCCACCGCGCAGGACAACTGCGTTTCCGCTTCTCATGCACAGAGCGGTGATATCGGTCGTGACATTTGGACGGGACTCATAGACGACACCGACGACACCAATTGGAATCGTAACCTTTTCAACGCAGAGGCCACTTGGCTGTGATCCCATCGATGTATGCTTACCAATGGGATCATCAAGTCCGGCAACAGACTCTATATCCCGAATCATCCCTTCCAACTTGGCACTGCTTAGACGCAATCGATCAACAAGCGCGGCAGACATCCCGGATGCTTCCGCAGCAGCGACATCAGTGGCATTTGCATCCAAAATCGACGCGCTGGCAGCCTTAACTGCATTTGCGACAGCAATTACAAGAGCCGCCCGGGCATCCCCGCTCAGCATGCCAAGCGTACGCCCAGCCACTTTCGCGGCGCGTAACTGGGATTCGAGGTGCTGGTCCATCAGGCAATCCTATCGGCTGCCCAAGTGGCTTGCCCACTAGAAGCGTGCTGAGACATCAAAGTTAAATGTGCGGGCCGAATAGGAATACGCTGCGTTGTCACGGTCCCGTAGGCGGGCAAATCGCACATCGAGTGTTGCACCAAACAGCTGGGTTAGCCGGAAGTCAATGCCGAGACGCGCTTCCGTGCGGTGGTAATTTGAGCTTGCATAATACGCACCCTGGCTACCACTCCCAGGCGAATTCGCCAGAGGATTGCTAGCGTTGAGGTCATTCAGCTCTACAAACGGGACAAAGCGCTTTGCGGGGACGTCCACTCGGACCGTGATGACATCGTTGGTGCCCTGCTGCATGCTGAAGCTACCGCCGCCAATTCCTCCACCAAAGCCGCCGCCGATACCACCAATCCCACCGCCACCCATCATCGTGGAAGACCCAAAATTCATTCGCATAAAGCCCGTTCGAACCTGAAGGCCATCCGGGCGGCCATGCGTGGTCGTAAAGGACCAGTTCGTATTGTCAAAATCTCCCTGTCCGCCCACATAGCGGCCAATTTGCTGACTGACGGTGGCATTGACATTGAATTCAGCCGATGGTGAGTATGTCAACAGCAGGTCATTGCTGGTCATATC
>JBEEMN010000115.1:0-5462 GCA_041192625.1 Armatimonadota bacterium | reverse complement strand
CCAGATCCGGCAGCCATCCGCGAGATGATGGGCCCAGCCTTGCCACAGGAGCAAATCGATAGGCTCCGCCTGCGTATCAAGCGTGATTTGACCGTCAATGCCGTTAGTAGTAAAGCAAATACGGCCGGTGTGGACACTGCGGATGCTGACATGGGCGGGATGAATATCGATCCAGGCCTACCTGAGACCGAATGGGATGCTGAGTCCGTATGGGTGAAATCCCCTCCGATGAACTTTATCGAGCAGTCCATCGGGATGGCGACAAAAGCTGCAAACAATCGCATCCCGGCCATCCCAAAAAAGACGGATGTTGACTACCAATCTGGTGCACTTCAGATGCAAATTTCGCTTACTGGCCTCAAGAATTTGGGTGAACTCGTAGAGCGTGTAGCAAAGGCAGCGCGTGTGCAGCTTGTATGCGACAAGCGCTTTGCCAGCCTCTCGGTCTTGACACGAGGCGACTCAGCAAAAGCTGGAGATGTCCTTCAGGCCATCACACGGGCGATTCACGGAACGGTGCGTAAGCTCGGGGATGGCGATGAGCGGATTTATATCGTCACCGATGATTTAGTCCCGGCAAGCTACCGTATGACAGGTCAAATGGGCGACATGATGCGCCTAATGGCCCCGATGGCTGGAAAGCAGAAAGCAGCAGCGACCGAAGGGCGTGTTGCGCGTGCAAAGCTGTCGGCGAGGAACCCACTTCCGACCATTCGCAGAGGCTGGGGTGGAAACCTCCCGGAAGCACTCTGGCAGGCAGCCGAATCGGGCAAGGATGATTTTAAAATACCGCTGACATCGCTTCCAGAGCCCTACCAAAAGCAGGCACGCGAAGCTTGGGCTGAAATGCCGAAGGAAGTTCAGGGGACGAAGTTTGCCCCGGATGCTGCACAGGGTCAGATGAATGTTGTCGGCGAGATGTTTGTGCCCGCGACAGGCGCATTCTTTGAAGTGGCGAGTATTTCGGCGAGTGACCTCCGCCCGGATGCAAATAAAGACATCCCCGTAGAGCCGCTCAAGTGGCCGGAGCGAGACACGGTCCGTAGCGTTTATATTGGCCTTCCCCAGGATGCAGCAACAACAACGTTGTTGATTGAAACCGCTACAAAGCGGGGGCTTACGCACATCTTCACGGATGCGCCGGTCTACGGCGATATCTCAAAGCTGCGTACATTTGCCGATGCCCTTGTAAAAGCTGGCTTAAAGCTCGTGCCAGTCGTCAGCCCGCTCCATGGTGAAGCTGCCGTTCCAAACGCTCCAAGGGACATCGCGCTTACGGGTGAGACGAGCCGTGCATGGGCGAATTCGAAGTTTGCCCGTGAGCTGAATGAGACCGTGCCGGGGATGAGCTTTATCATCGACAATGTCCGCCGCGCGGATTACATCGTCCCTGAAGCGGTGGACCCATCGGCGGTCGCGACGCGTCTTGAGCTCTTAGCAAGCCTTCCAGGCGTCGCCTGGGTTGCCCTGCACGATCTGTCCGCCCCAGGCTATGGCGCGGAAAACACCCTCTATGGCGAAGGCGGTATCTGGTCCGGCGGCGGTACGCTTGGCGCCAGAACCCGCTTCGCCCGCCAGCAACAAATGGACCCGGCGGACATCGTCGATGACATGGGCCTTGACATGATGACAGGTGAGAGCCTGATTGACCGACGGTCCTTTAACGTCTATGGGCTCAGCCGCGCCTGGGCAAAAGACCTCAAGGGTCGCCGCGATAACGTCCTCAACCGCATCGACCTGATCCTAAAGCGCACACAGCTACCGGTTCCTGTCATCCAGTCACAAGCCGTAACCTATCAGGGCACCATCTGGCAAGGCTGGACCGGTGAGGTCTGGAATTACAGCTACGAGATGCCGGAAGACTTTGACCCGACAAAGGTCACCGGCGATACGATGCCCGCTTGGAAAAAGCCGAAGAACCGCAAAAAACCGGCGATCAAGGATACTTTGTCGTTTATCCAGCCTGCGGAATTCTTCCAGCGGCAGGGCATGGGCGCGGATGTCAACGATCCTCACCTCCTCCGCCCGGATGAAGAGCGTTTGGCGGCGTGGATTTCTGATCAGCTCACATCGGATGTGATGGCGGCTTACGACGAAGATCCATCCAGCGAAGATGGAAAAGCAGAAATCATCGAGCGTAACGGCTTTGTCCTAAACCTGATGGGTGTGAGCACAGCGGATGCCATCGGATTTCTGCAGCGCCGCGTCGCGGAGCAGGCACAACCAAAGCCCGTAGGCGCGAAGCCGGCCACAACGGCAACGCCAGCCGAAGAAAAACCAGCCTCTCACAAGCCTGATTTAGATGCAACGCCTGCTGGCAAACCGCGGGTTGAAACGAAAGAGTCAGGTAGCAAGCCTGCGGCAAAACCGGTGAATCCACCAAAGCCAGTCACAAAGCCAAAGGTCCGTAAGAAGTAACCACAAGGCTAACCGAATGGAGCTTCTTGGGTTTCTGGCACGCTACTTTGCGTGGGTGCAACACGTGTTTCCGTGGGCACCCGCCATATTCGATGCGATACTCATGGTTTCGGCGCTCACGGTCACCCCGCGGCGCTTCATCGTTCAGGAACGCCTCTGGAATCAGATACTCGATCTAACTGGGGTTTCGGAAACATCACACCGCTACGGCGGCCGCGAAGCTGTGTTTCAAGGCCGCGAGCTCTGCCACATCCATGGAAATGGCGTGTTGGATTTCATTTTGCCAAAAAGTGTGGATGTACCCGCTGCGCTGAACGCGCACATCCATCCACACCATGTTTATCCAAACAGCCGCTGGCGGACGATTGTTGTCGACCGAACCCTCGATGCATTGGCCGTGATCAGCCTGCTAAATACCATCCGGGAACAGCGGTGTATCCAAGGTTCCTTTGCCGACACCGATGCCATCTGCGATGCGGTTTAGGTAGTTAAACGACGCACAGATCATGAGCGCCTGCAAGATGCCACGGTCATCCAAGCCTTGCTCGCGAAGTGGTTCCAGATCCTCTGGGACAATCTTCGATGGTGTCTTGGTCACCTTTTCGACATACGTTAGAATCGCGACTTCACGCGATGACAAGCCGGGCGCTGTGCGCCAGTCTTTTCGGATAGCATTCGCAAACCCGCTATCCAAGGTCTCGACACGCAGAAACTCTGCGTGAGACACACTTCAGTAAAAGCAGCTATTTGCCGCGCTCGTGACGGTTGCAATCAGCTCGTGCTCCCGGCGCGTTAGGGGAAGGTCATCGGACATCATTTTCCCGATGCCCATAAACATGTGCTGCATGATGTCAGGAAAAATCGAGTGGCTGAGGACAATCGAGTCGGCGAGAATGGCCGCCGGGACATCGCCATCCGCGGAGCCATCCGAGTAGCTCACAGGAAATGCCTTACGCGCTTCCATCGCAGCCGCCATCACCGCTGCGTCATCGCGTGGAGAAATGGTCTTAATCCAAGTCATGCACCGAGCATACCTGCATCCGGGAATGTAGTGGTAGTCACAATCCCTGTGGTCACCCGCAGTGTATTCCGGTCACAGAGTCGGTTTCCTACCCGTAGAATCAGTTAGGAGCAAACCGATGCAGCGAACTGTCCTGATTGACTTAACAAAGCGTGGTGCGGCCCTTGAGTGGCGTGGACTTCATGACATCGAGGCCGTGCGCGACACCCGGGATGGCATCGAGTTTCGTCCTAGCGGCCCTGACCCATTTGCGACAGGCCCTGTTCTTGACCTGCCATCGGGTAGTCCACACTGGCTGATCGTCCGGCTTCGCAGCTCGACATCCGGGATGCTGCAGATTTACTGGTGGGAACCCGGAAACGGGCGTGGGCCGACGGAGCGTCAGGTCTTGCGGTTCCCTGTCCGGCCGGATGAGTGGCTTGATGTCCAGGCGCCCCTTCCGGGAATACGTGGAAAGCGCGTCCAGCTGCGGATTGATCCGCCTGGGGATGCTGGGACGCGCACGGTGGTTCAGGAGATTGCGATTGTGCCGAGGGCTGTTCTCAGCCAGCCTCCAAGCGGAAACGCCCCGGATGACGGTTCGTTTTCAGCATCCATCAAGAGTGGCATCTTCACCCTCAATGTTGGTGCGCAGTTTGCGAAGCTGCGTATCGATGCACGTGAAAAACGGGTTGCGTTTGCGGACACCCGCCCGCGGCTTGGCTGGCAGGAGACGCCTCAGGGTTCGGTAACGTGGTCGGATTTGACAGACCTTGCGGCGATGGTTGAGGCGACGGAGACATCGATTACCAGCCGGGCGACGTTCCTCGATGAGCGCGGTGCAACTTGGCAGCTTTCCCGCCGTGTGGTGCCGGCCAAGCAGGTGGGTGGCTTTGACATTTCCATTACGCTCCAAGTCGACAAGCCGAGGATTCTTGTGCACTTCCCGGCGCTCCTCCTCCACCTGTCAGGCCCCGGCTTCCATCAGGCAATCTTTCCCGGAATCGAATATCTGGATGCCCGTGACACCAGCTCCAGTCAAGCCGATATCGAAACGGATGAACACAACCGCGAAGTCCCTCAGCGTCATCAGCCAACGATTCCACTTATGTGCATTCAGCAGCTGGATAAGCTCTGGTTATCGCTTGCATATACACGATTTGACCGCGTCAGCCCGTTCTTCGATGTTCCTGACCGCCACTTTGGAACAGGGTTGCCATCCATGGGCGTGCTCTTCCCCGGAGGCTTCCACGACCCTGGCAGCCTGGTTCCAGAGCGGGGATATCAAATGGCATCGGGTGTGGTTCTCTCCACCACAATCCAGGTACGTGGTGGCACAAAGGGTGAGACCGTGCTTGCCGGAATTGAGCGCTGGATTGCTGAACATCCCCTTCCTGCCATTCCCGAGCGTGTGACGATTTTCGAGCATGCCCGCCTTGCAGCGGCAGGCTTACTAGACTCAGCAGCGCAGTCGCCAGCTGGTTTTCGCCATGCATATCCGGGAGAGTTTCCGTTTCAAGCAGCCCCCGATGCGGCATTAACGCTTTCATGGATTAGCACCGTGATGCCGAAGCGGGACCCAGGCCTTGCAAAGCGCGCATCCGATGTCAGCGACCGCGCAGCCAAGATGCTAAATGCCGGAGCATCCGGAGGCATTGGGCATGTCCGCACAATGGGCCCAGCTCTTGTTTACGGCGATGTCAACGCATATCTTGATGGTGCTCGTAAAAACGGTCAAAATGCCCTCGGTCAAATCACCAACAATGGGCGCGTCCCTTACCGCAAGGGCAAAGTCGACTTTGCCCGCACGAGTCGTGAAAGTCATGCAAATGGCAATACCGGAAACGTCCTTCAAGTTGCGCTAACAGCGGCTAGCGAGACGGGTGATGCTGCGTTGATAAAAGCGGCAATCTCGATGCTGAAAAAAGCCAACGCAGCGTACAGTAACACGGTTCCCCGGGGTGCGCAGACCTGGGAGATTCCTCTTCACACTCCGGACATCCTCGCCAGTGCCCACATGCTGCGTGCAAATGTCCTCGGGTAT
>JBEEMN010000114.1:0-5466 GCA_041192625.1 Armatimonadota bacterium | reverse complement strand
GCGGGCTTTATCTTCCAGTGTGCTACCCGGACGGATGTGCGCGAACGGTCCGACTTTGACATCGGAGTGGATGGTGCTATCCCGAACCACAACGTATGGCCCAATAGCGCAGTTTTCACCAACCTCGGTCGCTCCAAGCAGGTGGGTACCCGGGAAAAGGGTTGTTCCAGAGCCGATGGTTACACCGACATCAACATAGGTTTGGTAAGGGTCGACAATATGGACACCAAGTTCAACAAGCGATTCGAGGAGGCGGAGACGCAGCTCCGTGCTTATCTCCATCCGCTCACGCGCGTTGTCAAGCTGCAGCTCATCCCCATCCCAGCTATTGACATCGACAACTTGAAGCTTGTTTGCGCCATCCGCGATGGTGGACAGCTCAGCAATCGTGTCTACCGGGTAGTCCACGGCAGTGACGGCATTATGCGCATCGCGTGCTGGGACATAAAGCGCAACAACAGTCGGTTCGGATGATGTGTCCATCCAGAGTGATTTCGAGACTGATGTGTCGTGTTCTTCGAGCGACTCAAGGGTGCTCTCAACGCCTAGCGGGATACGGGCATCGTAGAAGAGAAGCCATTCGTTTTCTGTTTCAGAGAGGTCGATGTCGACAAGAAACTCATCGAGGGTACCGACCACGACTGTTACAGGCTCATCGGTGAGGACATTTGCAATACTGTCTCCGAGGTCGGCGCTGGCTACGAGGAGGGTAATCGAATCGATGCGTTCGGAAATCGCATGCACGATATGAGAAACGATGGTGCGTCCGCAGACATCATCCAATAACGGATGCAAAGACGGTGGATAAGCATTGTCAATAGGGGAACAGGCGACGATGACTGCGCTGGTCTGAAGTGTATTGATCCGGTTCATTTTGGCTCTCCGCAACCCGGGGGATTATATAGCATCGCGATGTTCGGGCGGTTGGAAGAGTGAAAGACACCCACACTCATAAAATAATTAGTTGCGTGTGGACTGATTGGCATACGTCCTGCATCACCTCTATCCGTGAAGCAAACGCAGTATGAAAGCCAGATTCAATCAGGCCTGGAGCTACATACGGAATTGCTCAGACGAACGCTGGTCTACGATAACCGGCAATTAAAGACGATTGGAACATCAATGAAGAACCTTAAAATTTTTACCGCATCGGCAGCAGCAGTCCTGGCCCTGTCCGTCGCAGGCAGCGCCAATGCCGCTGATACCTACACACTTTTTTCCGGCAACTGTATTGACAACTCAAATGTCACCGGGTCCGCATCCACCGGCGTCGATAAAGTCTACTTTGTCAAGGACCGTGGCGACCTTACATCGGTTACCGGAACCGGCAACTTTTACATCCGCCTCGTAGACAACCTCTTCCAGGTCACCAATTTCGCAAAGAGCATTGTCTACCTCGAAGGTAACACAACGATTCTGCAAAACACCTATGCTTTTGCTGGAGCGAACGGCCCTGAGTTCAACTACAGCGGAACAGTCGAGTACACAGGTGGACTTTGGCTCGACCCACTGCGTGACTTTATGAATGTCCCAACGCACATGGATCGCAACTTGACGGGTACCTGGGAGTTCTCCGGTACATCTGCAGCACCAAAGGGTGTTGACTACTTAAACATCACAGTGTCCTCCCCGGTTCCTGAGCCAGGCGAGTGGGCAGCGATGGGAATGCTGGCATCCGGTCTTGGTGGCTTGGTTGTCCGCGCTCGCCGCCGCAAGCTTGCATAATCGTCAGCTGTACGCACATCCCTTCACCTGGTCCACCAGGTGCAGGGATGTTTGCATTTAAGGCGTATGGTTACAGGCTTAGTGATTAGGGGCTAGAATGCATGTGTATGCCGGTATCTGCGCGGCGATAGGATTGAGAACGAAATGGTACATGAAACAGCCGCCCGCAATACTGCAAGGGCATCCGTGTGGACACTACAGACAGAGCTCTTGACTCCCCAGCATTTGGTGGATGCTCTTATTGACCGCGGGTTCCTTCCTGGGATTACGCCTGTTGGTCAGGAAGATGAGACACAAGCCGGGTCTACATCCGACATGTGGCAGCTGCAGCTTGGCGATCGTGGTTATCACTTTGCCAGTCTGTCCAGCTCAAAAGGTCAGGGAGCAACTGTTACAGTCAACACATTTCCTGCTGGCACCGAGCTGCCTGGACATCAGTATGGCAGGACCCTCGGCCGCCGCGGCGGCATTGTGTACAACATCGAGGCGCACGGTCCAAGCAACTCCGATCGTGCACTCTGTGAAAATCTTGCGGAAGCGATTATGGAAGCCGTGGATGGCCTTGTTGAAATCACCGGACGTGGACAGCGTGGAAACAAGCCTACTGCGTATACCAGCCGCTGGCTCGGGATGTACAGCAACTAACAAATCCAAAGAGTTTTTAAGCGAAGCGAGCACCTATAGTTACCATCGAGAGGTGCTCGTTTTTTGTTTCATATGAGGCTTTGTGTGAACCCCGACTTGAGCCGTGGACAGCAAGAACGTTGTCACTAAACGTAAATTTACATGTGGTCGTGGCCACGGTTGCTTTCGTGGCTCAGGAAAGGATGTCCTTAATCACTGTTCCATAGACATCTGTCAGACGGAAATCCCGTCCTTGATAGCGATAAGTCAGCTGACGGTGGTCAATACCAAATTGATTCAACAACGTCGCCTGTAAGTCGTGTACATGAACTGGGTTCTCCGCGACGTTATAAGCAAAATCATCCGATTTTCCGTAAACAAGCCCCTTTTTGAACCCGCCGCCTGCCGCCCACACGGAATATACCGATCCTAGGTGGTCGCGACCGTAGCCACTGGATGCATTGATGTCGCCCTGGCCGAAAACCGTACGGCCAAATTCTGACATCCAGAGCACGATTGTGTCATCCAGCAATCCGCGCTGTTCGAGGTCTTTTACAAGGGCCGCCGCCGGCTGATCCGTATCGCGACACTGTTCGGCGAGCTGCGTCGATAGGTTGCCATGCTGATCCCACCCTGAGTGCATCAGCTGAACGACACGTGTTCCGCGCTCGACAAGACGCCGAGCGAGGAGGCAGTTACGTGCAAAAGAACCAGGCCGCTGTACATCTTTGCCATACAAGTCAATCACATGCTGGGGCTCTTTTTCGATCGCCAGCAAATCTGGAACACTGGATTGCATCCTAAAGGCTGTCTCGTATTGACTAATCCTGCTTGCAATTTCGGGGTCACCTTTCGTTGCAAAATGCGCCTTGTTGACACTCTGGACCCCGTTGAGCATCGCCTTACGGAGCTCAGGCGGAACACCCTTTGGATTATCGAGGTAGAGGACAGGCTCTCCTTCGCTGCGGAAGCGCGTCCCCTGATGCTGACTAGGGAGAAAGCCATTTCCCCAGTAGTAATCAAAAAACAGCTGGCCACAGGTTTTGCCAACATCCGTGGATGTCATCACAACAAAACTCGGCAAGTCCTCAGTCATTTTCCCAAGTCCATAGACAAGCCATGAACCCATACTTGGCCGCCCCGGAATCTGAGAGCCGGTCATGAACAACGTGACACCCGGCGCATGGTTGACCGCATCGGTTGTCATCGAGTTGATGAGCGTAAACTTATCAGCGATGCTTCCGATACCCGGAAGAAGCGGGCTAAGGTGAATCCCGCTCTTTCCATAGGGCACAAAAGGCTTGAGTGCAGGCAAAATCGGATGGCGACTGGCTCCAGCCGTCATTGTTGAGAGACGAACTTTTGACCGAACGGATGCCGGGAGCTCATCACCGCGCATTTTCTGAAGATGGGGCTTGTGATCATAGAGGTCGACGTGGCTTGGAGCGCCGCCCTGCCACAGAATAATCAAGCGCTTGGCTTTGATTGGAAGCGTTGTTACCGGCTTTTTGGTCTGCGCTGATGCTTCATTCGTGAGCAGACAGGAGAGTGCCAGATTCCCCGCGGCGCCAAGCGTACCCGTGAGAAGCGTTCGCCTTGTGAGGCCGCTAAAGCCAGAGTCGTGGGCTTCCAACGTTGGAAGAATCGGGTTGTTGATGTTATTCACGGGTGATGGCCTCATCCAGATTGAGCATTGCGAGGGCAACCTGGGTCAATGCTGCGATTTGTGTCCGATTACGCTTTGGTGCAGGAGCATAACCCGATGAGAGAATGGCATCAACATCAGGGCCGTGGCTACTGTAATACTTCATTGCCGTTCCCATCAGCTGCTGCATGGTTTTGCGTTCCTTGCTCGAGAGTGGCCTTGCGAGGATTGTCAAACCCATGTCATCGATGGATGTTTCGACGCTTCCATTCCATTCGAGTGCGTTTGTTGCGAGGACTCTGGATGCTTCAATCCAAGTGATGTCATTCAACATCGTGAGTGCATGCAGAGGGGTGCTGGTCCGGCTCGCATTCACGGTGCACTGTTGACGGCTTGCAGAGTCGAACATATTGCCCGGACCTGCTGTCCTTCGCCAAAATGTGTAAATGCTGCGCCGATAAAGGTCACTTCCCGTGCTCTGGGGATAGGAAAAGTCACGTTCCTTTGTGATCGATAGGCCATCCCATATTCCCGCAGGCTGATACGGATAGACAGGCTTACCACCAATAGCGGTGTTCATCAGACCGCTTGTCGCAAGGGCGATGTCCCTCAGTAACAAACTTGGAACGCGAAGCCGGCTTTGCCGCGAGTACAAGCGGTTCGAGGGGTCCTTTTTCAGATGAATGGGGAGCACCTCCGACTTCTGCCGGTATGTGTGACTCATGACAATGAGCTTGTAAATGCGCTTGACATCCCAATCCCAGGAAAATTCTGTCGCAAGCCAGTCCAACAGCTCGGGATGGCTGGGCGCCTCACCAAGTGTTCCAAAGTTTTCGCTTGTCTTGCTAAGACCCGTCCCAAAGAACAGCTGCCAGTACCGGTTGATTTGTACACGAGCCGTGAGAGGGTTATCGGTTCGGACAACCCACTTTGCAAAATCGAGACGGTTCTTTATCGGGGCAGCACCAAACAATGCTGGGACTGCCGGTGCAACAAGATCAAGGGGCTGCAGATACTCACCACGATCCAGAACACGCGTCTGCCGCGGTTGTGCATCCGACATCACCATTACCTTTGGCAATGCCGCCCGCAGCGATGTGAGCTCCTTACCGATTGCGGACACCTGAGAACGGAGGTTGCCAAAGTCGTTTGCTTGCAGCATCGGTAACACGGCTGCTTGCACAACTCGGACTTCAGCATCAGAAACGTCAACCCCAGCGGCAGCCTTTTGGAGAATGGCTTTTTGTTCTTGCGTGATGACTGGTTTTCGGAGCTCAAATGCGAACCCTCCGATGCCAGCGCCGTTAACGACTTGAACCACCAGCCGATGCACTCCCGGGGTAAGGATTGTCGTAAAAGAGTCTTGTCCGAGCAGCGCTGCACGCTGGGCTGGATTGCTGATTTTTTGGTCATCATCCAGCCAAACCCGGATGCCATCATCGGAGCCAAAGCGAAACTCAGCCGCGATCGCT
>JBEEMN010000113.1:0-5485 GCA_041192625.1 Armatimonadota bacterium | reverse complement strand
AGCACGCAGTCAGCCTTGTGCGTTTGTCGATACAGCGCTTTGATGACGCGAAGTCCATCCAGCTTCTGATCGATGCGCTGAATATTGTCCGTTGATGCTGCCATTTCAAGAAAGCGATGGGTTTTGCAGTGCTTCTTCTGCACGCCAAGCCGGGATGTTGGTCCGGTGTGCCCGGCGGTCGTGAGCAATACGGGCTCGATGTGCGGCTGGTGCCGTTCGATTGCACGAAAGAGATCAAGTGCCAATGCATACGTAAACTCGGCTTCGGTGTAGCCACCAGCACCTGTCCCTGGGTCGACTCCGCTATGCCCCGCGAGTATCAAGCAAACAAGGCGTGTCTTCGGTGCTACCATTTGATGTTACTCAGGGCGTACCAAAGACTCCAAGGCAGCAACATAGGCTGCAAATGCCAAGCGCCCGGAGGATGTAAGCGCATAGCGCGACTTCCCTGGCCGCTTGACGGCTTGGGTTTTGGAGGATGCGACATATCCAGCATCTTCAAGCACAGATAAGTGGGTGCTAAGGTTTCCATCGGAGACCATTAATGCCGACTTGAGAAAGGCAAATTCAGCCTCAGAAGTCGCCAAGAGACACGACATGATGCCAAGGCGGACTTTCTGATGGATGACATCATCCAGAAGGTCAAGCGGGCGTGTCATGCCATCGGTGTTGTCGACAGCAGCGGAAACACGCGGCGTTTTCTCCTTGCGTGGATGTGCGGGCAAAGCCTGGTCCATCGCCATCGCCTTAACTACCATCCATCCCGAATTCCGCGTGCGATTCCATACACAATATGGAAACCACCAAACGTAACGGCGAGTAATCCGCGCGGTCCGACAGGAACGCCTTGCGGTCCAAGCAATGTCCAAACGGCTGCGGCAAGAAAGCTCCACCCGAGAACGCTGACCGCGGGTGCGGAAAGCTGACCGATGGCAAGGAGGGACATCGCGTAGCTGAGCATCCACAGACCGTAAATCGCATCCCCGAAGCGTTCCGGCTGATGGTAGTACATGAGTGAGACGATCAGACCGCAGAGAAGGCCAGGCGCAACCGCGCGTAGCCAGCTTCTCCCGAGGCCAGACAGCGGCGACTTCCCGACGCGCATCGCCCTGATTTTGGTGATGACAAAATCCACTAGCCCAGCGGCCACCAATGTCGTAAACCACAGCCCGACAAATGCACCCTGGCGGCCCGGCTGACTCGGATCACCAATCACACCCTCGGCGACGACGGCAGCAATCAGCACGATTACCCCAGCGGCAACGCCCGATATGCCTGACAGCGTCGAGTGTTGCTGACTTCGCTCAATCGTCTGACGGATGAGACGAAGGTGCTCAGTTGCCTCCTGCGGGCTTGGCATTGGGTCCATATGTCGTTTATACCCTAAACGCTGCCATCCAGGTCGGCAGACTCTTTACGCCCGCTCAATCCTTGCTTGTCCATAATCAGCTTATTTAGCGCATTAACATAGGCTTTTGTGCTGGCCACAATGATGTCGGTATGCGCGGCATGCCCGGAGTAAATGTCATCCCCACTACGTACACGAATCGTCACATTTGCCAGCGCATCCGTGCCCTCGGTCACACTTTGGAGACTGATTTCAATCAACTCATTAGGCACATTTACGATACGGTTCACAGCGCGGTAGACCGCATCCACAGGACCATTTCCATGATGGGAATCGGTCAAAATGCCACCATTTGCATGGCGTAGGCTGACCGTTGCCGTTGGGATGGACTGGTCACCACACATCACTTGCAGCTGGCTCAACTCGTATGCACGGCCGATGATCTGGACTTCATCCGATGCAATCGCTTCAAGGTCCTCATCGTAGACGAGCTTTTTCTGATCCGCGACCAGTAGGAAGCGCTGGTAGACCTTTTCGAATGCCTCATCCGCTTCAAAGGTATGCCCGAGCACCTCAAGCCTGTGCTTGAGCGCATGGCGTCCGGAGCGCGGCGAGAGAATGATTTTGCTTTCGGAGATACCGACATCTGCAGGGTCGATGATCTCGTATGTGGAGCGTTCTTTCAGCACGCCATCCTGGTGGATACCGCTGGAATGGGCGAAGGCATTTGCTCCCACGATCGCCTTGTTGGGCTGAACCAAAACACCTGTACGGTTCGAGACGAGGCGGCTAGTTTTGAAGATTTCAGTCGTCTGGATGTTGGTGTAAGCGCCGCCAAACTGGGTCCCGCGAACCTTGAGGGCCATCACAACTTCTTCAAGGCTAGTATTACCGGCTCGCTCTCCAATACCGTTAATGGTGCACTCGACCTGACGGGCTCCCGCGCTGACGGCAGCTAACGCATTTGCCGTCGCAAGGCCAAGGTCATTGTGACAGTGGGCAGAAAAGACCACATTCTCAGCGCCTGGCACACGGTTCAACAACATCGCAAATAACCCGCCGTACTCATCGGGAGTCATGTAACCCGTTGTATCCGGAACATTAATGACCGTCGCGCCAGCCTTGATGACTCCCTCGACAACGCGGCAGAGGTAATCCGGATCGGCCCGGCCAGCATCTTCGGTGAAGTATTCGATGTCCTGGCACCCAAGGGACTTTGCGTACCGAACAGCAGCAGTTCCTATTTCAAGGGCTTCATCGCGTGTCTTGCGTAGCTTGTGTTGGAGATGGTTATCGCTGACGCCAAGTCCCGTGTGGATACGCGGGCGTTTTGCACCTTTGAGGGCATCCCAAGCGACATCGATGTCTTTTTGCACAGCACGTGTCAGACCACAGACGGTTGCTCGGTCAACGACAGCCGCGATGCGCCGAACGGCTTCAAAGTCGCCGGGCGAGGAGATCGGAAAGCCTGCTTCGATGATGTCGACGCCAAGGCGCTCGAGCTGGCGGGCGATTTCAAGTTTTTCATCTATATGCAGCGCCGCTCCGGGAGACTGCTCGCCATCCCGCAACGTCGTGTCAAAGATATGCACATGCCCGCTCATGACTAACCCTTCCTGACCGCGAAGTCGGAGATTAGATCCGCCAACGCCTTGCATCCCGCTTCGGGGAATGCATTGTAAATACTAGCACGACAACCGCCTACATTGCGGTGGCCCGGGAGGCCATCCATGTCATTTGCCTTTGCTTCGGCAAGAAACTCGGTTTCCAGCTCTTTGGATGCGAGTCGGAAGGTGATGTTCATAAGGGAGCGGTCGGCAGCATCGGGAACGGCTGCGGAGAAAACGTGAGCGGCGTTATCGATGGCATTGTAGATAAGCGCAGCCTTTCGTTCATTGCGTGCGGCGACCGCGGCCATGCCACCTTCGGCCGCAATCCAGTCGAGGACAAGTCCAACGACATAAATCGGGAAGACAGGCGGTGTGTTGTAGACGGAGTGCTTGTCTGCCTGAACTTTGTAGGAGAACATCGGGGCCAGCGTACTACACTGCGCGAGGAGGCTTTTCCGGATGACGACGAGCGTGACGCCGGCGGGACCTGCGTTCTTTTGTGCGCCCGCGTACATCAGGTCAAAGTTTGCATGCTCACGTACCCGTCCAAAGATATCGGATGACAGGTCACCGACAAGTGGAACGGACATTGAAGGCACATTGGACATTTGTGTGCCTTCGATGGTGTTGTTGGTCGTGAGGTGGACATAGGCAGCACGGGATGGAACATCGCCGATGACCGGAAGGCGGCTATGGTTGTCTGCCTTGGATGACCCGATAACATCGACATCCCCGTGGAAGCGTGCCGTTTCAATCGCCTTTGCGCCCCACTCGCCACCATCCACATAGGCTCCGGAGTGTCCGGGAGTGAGGAGGTTCATCGGGACCAGGGAAAACTGCGTGGATGCCCCACCGCCCATAAAGAGACAGTCGTAGTCATTGGTGGAGAGGCCAAGCGTCTCGACGACGCCTGCTCGGACCTGCTCATGAATGGCATCGTAGCGTTTGTCGCGATGGCTCATTTCAAGGAGGGACATCCCGCTGCCTGCAAACTCGCGAACCGCATCGGATGCCTGTGCGAGGACAGGTTCCGGGAGGATGGCTGGTCCGGCGGAGAAGTTGAATATACGTCCCATTGTGCGATGCCCTCAAATGAAAAAAGCGTCGCACCTTGTGGTGCAACGCATCATTGCGTCAGCGTAACGCTGCTGAAAAAGTATACCGCTTTCGCTCGCAACGCCTATGGATGCACATCCGGTTTGGCGGGTCCAACAAAGCGTCTTACGAAGGCAACCAGCTCGGATGGCTTGAATGGTTTTTCGATATAGATGTCTGTTCCGCTGGAAAATCCTTTGGAGATATCTTCATCGGCGGTGCGGGCAGTGACCATGATCACCGGGAGGTCGCAAAGCTTTTCATCACGGCGGAGCTGATCGACAAGGTCGTAGCCATCGAGGCCCGGCATCATGACATCCGTCACTAGCAAGTCTGGCCGATCCAACATGAGCTGCCGAAGGGCATCATCACCGGCTGTCGCCGTCGTTACCGCGTAGCCTTCATGTTCCAATGCAAATGCGATTTGGCGAAGGACATGTGGGTCATCTTCGACCACCATGATTTTCGGGACAGATTGCACAGCGTTGGTATCCATAGTTATCAGCATCCTCATCCCTGAGGAAGTTACATTTTACAGGGTGGATATCGTATTTGGACGTCTGTGAGGTTTGAAGTTAATAATTACACCGTAGGATTACGCAACATATGTAGAGTGGCCTTTAGACGCCAGCATTTACACTAGGGGTTGAAGGATCATCGTTTGGCGGAAACCGCTACTAAGTGCCTCCTCTAAAGCAGCAGTGCCTACGAGTTGATCTTTCTTGCATCCAACGTAATGACTTGCTGCGAAGCACTCATCCAGAAGACAAATGCAAAAAGCCCACCGGTTTTCCAGTGGGCTTGCATCGAAACGAAACGTCTAATCAAACACGGCAGTGATTAAGGGTTGATCTCATACTCCTTCAAGATATGCGCCGTCTTTGCCTCACTAATCCGGTGATGAATCTTCCTTGACTCATGCTGATCGCGCAGCGCCTTTGACAGCGTGAATGCAGACTGCACTGTTCCGAAAAAGCCCATCGTCAAAAATCCCTTTACCCATAGCTCCGCTGGCAGCCACCAAATACCGATAATCATCGCGATACAGCTGACAGCAAACGATGCATGAACGAAGAACATCCATGCCGGACTATCCTGATTAATTGTTGGTTCCATGGTGAAACTATAACATTGTTTATAGCCGGGTGGATGAGGCAAAAGGCGCAAAGAAAAGTCCCGATAGAACCAATTAAACCAGGACTCATGAAGGGACTTTAGACCCCCATTGGCTTAGTCGAGCTGCTCAAGACGCTCCGCGACTTTACCCCGCCGCTCAAGCAATTCAGCCTGCTGGCCTCGGGCCTTTGCAACCACCGCTTCCGGAGCCTTCTCCGCAAACGTTGGGTCACTCAAGCGCCCAGCAAGCCCAGCAAGGTCCTTGTCAATCTTTGCGAGCTCGCCCGACAGACGCTTGCGCTCAGCCTCGATGACC
>JBEEMN010000112.1:0-5495 GCA_041192625.1 Armatimonadota bacterium | reverse complement strand
GGTGCACCGGGTGCGGCGGGAACACGTCCAGCACCAGTGATGAACGAAATCGAGCGTGAGCAAATGATGCTTCAGATGCAACGTGCGATCAGTTCAACGATTAGTGGCCAGCTTTCGAGTGTGGTTTCCTCACTCGAGGGCTTTACCCTTCCAGTCACCGCTGAAACCAAGGCTGATATTAAGGAACTTAGTTCCAAACTGAAAGCATTGGCTGCGGATGTCAAAAACATTGGAGTGGGTGTCCGAAAAATCGTTCCTGCTCCTGTGAAGAAGGATTAAGCGCAGTAACCCCAGTGACGCGTGTATGATAAAGACCGGTTTGAGGCGAAAGCCTTAAACCGGCAGGAATTGCCCGGGATGTAGAAAATGCGATAGAATCTCCCGGTTTTTTCCCTACGTTTGGCCGCCGGTAAGTCCGGCGCAGGATTACGCAACCATGGCAACCGGTAAACTCGTTCAGGTCACAGGTCCCGTTGTGGACATCGCATTCGAGCCAGGCAATCTGCCTTCGATCTTGAATGCAATTGAAATTCCGCTGCGCGGTGGCGGCGACCCATTGGTCGTCGAAGTCGCACAGCACCTCGGCAACAACCTTGTTCGTTGCGTCGCGATGGACTCCACGGACGGTCTCGTCCGCGGTGATGCGGCCAATGACACGGGTCAACCGATTTCTGTTCCGGTTGGAACAGCTACTCTTGGACGTGTTTTCAACGTTCTGGGTCGCCCAATCGATGAGCGCGGACCAGCTAACGCTGAGAAGACATCCCCAATCCACCGCGATGCACCTGCATTCGAAGACCTCGCTACAAAGCCTGAAGTTCTCGAAACAGGTATCAAGGTTATTGACCTCCTCTGCCCTTACCTCAAGGGTGGAAAGGTTGGTCTCTTCGGTGGTGCAGGTGTTGGTAAGACGGTTACGATGCAGGAGCTCATCCGAAACATCGCCGTTCAGCACTCTGGTGTGTCCGTCTTCGCCGGTGTTGGAGAGCGTACCCGTGAAGGCAACGACCTCTGGCTCGAAATGTCTGAAGCTGAATTCAAGCTTCCTGATGGCACGACCGCCCACGTTATCGACAAGACCGCAATGGTCTTCGGTCAGATGAACGAGCCACCTGGAGCCCGTCTCCGCGTTGCGCTTTCTGGTCTGACCATGGCTGAGTACTTCCGTGATGAGCAGGGCCAGGATGTTCTTCTCTTCGTGGATAACATCTTCCGCTTTACACAGGCTGGTTCCGAAGTGTCCGCACTTCTGGGACGTATGCCATCCGCTGTTGGTTACCAGCCAACGCTGGCCGGCGAAATGGGTGCACTCCAAGAGCGCATCACATCCACCCGCCGCGGCTCGGTCACATCGGTGCAGGCTATCTACGTACCTGCAGACGACCTTACCGACCCAGCACCTGCGACGGCTTTCTCCCACCTCGATGCAACCACCGTTCTCGAGCGTAACCTGGCTGCACAGGGAATCTTCCCTGCTGTGGATCCACTGGCATCCACCAGCCGTATCCTCGCACCGGAAATCGTTGGCGAAGAGCACTACCGTGTCGCACGTGGCGTTCAGTCGATTCTGCAGCGCTACAAAGAGCTCCAGGACATCATCGCGATCCTCGGAATCGATGAGCTTTCAGATGACGATAAGTTGATCGTGTCCCGTGCACGTAAGATTCAGCGCTTCTTGTCCCAGCCATTCTTCGTTGGTGAAGCATTTACCGGTATCGCTGGTAAATTCGTTAGCCGTGAAGACACCGTTCAGTCCTTCAGTGCAGTCCTTGCGGGCAAGTATGATGACCTTCCTGAGCAGGCCTTCTATATGGTCGGCGGGATTGATGAAGTGGTCGCTAAGGCAGCCACCCTCAACTAAGCCAAGGTTGCAATGCCCCCTCCGACACCACATCGGCTGTCGTGAGGGGGCATTGGCATTTGAGACCCCATGAACACCAAGCCTACATCCATCGTTATTCACTGTCTTGTCGCCGGAGCACTGCTTGGCGGCATCCTTGACACGGGTCTGGGCAGCATCCTTCCATGCGCGCCATGGCCTACCCCGCTTGGAACAGGCTTTGGCACTGTGATTGGTAGCGCAGCCGGCGGCCTTGGCTATGCGCTTATCTTGGCCGGGATGAAAATCGGTAACTACACCGACCTCAAAAACAAAACCATCCACCACCTTATCTACAAAGCATCCGCCTTCATCATCGCCTGCAGCATCATGGGTGGCGTCATCGGATTCATTTCCGCGAAGCGTGATATTGCTGACCGCCCGATGGCCCAGCTCCGCGAAGCGTATCGGGATATCGACAAAGGCTATGTAAGCAAGGATGAGGGCAAGAAGTTTGTTGATAAGGCTAAGGTTGCCATACGCCTTGCAAGCGATGTCCCTCGTGAGCGCCGCAATATCAGGGTGTTTGCCGCAAGCTTTGCGCTCATCGGTGCCGGGCTGTCCGGGCTCTTCCTGATGCTAATCATTGTGCAGAAACGCATCACCAAAACCCTCAAAGAACGGGGCATCCCGTTGGTCAACAAAGGCTAATCGCGACCGATGCCAACATCCACCCGCTGCATTGCAACCATCACCCAGATCACTTTCAACGCATCTGGCATTGTGCAGGGCATCGCGGATGACAACCGCGGCACATCGACTCCGTTCACGGCCTACACCGCAACCGTCGGCCATCCCGAAGTTGGCGATGCGATTATTTTGAACACAACGGGCATTGCACTTGGGCTTGGAACCGGTGGGATGGCATTTGCGGTTGCTGTGCTGACGCCCGGCGGGGATGTGCGCTCTGGCGATGCCCATTCCCCAAATGATCACATCGTCAAAGCACGCTACTCATCGGATCAGACGGCCGTCATTCCGATTGAAACACACGCTGATTATGCGGAGGGTGCGCTCCCGGGTACTCCCATTGTCGTCTGTATGCTGCATTCCCAGCTCCCGGCAGTCTGTGCAGCGATCCGGTTACAAAACCCGGAGCTGCGTATCGCTTACATCGCCACGGATGGCGGTGCGCTCCACGCAGGCTTTAGCCAGACAGTACGTGCTTTACAGAAATCTGGATGGCTTTGCGGGTGTATCACAGCTGGTCAGGCGATGGGCGGCGACTTCGAAGCAGTCACGGTTGCGAGTGCGCTTTGCGGTGCAGTGACTGTTTTGAAAGCAGATATTGTGGTCGTTTGTCAGCTCCCGGGAAATGCTGGGACTGGTACGACATTTGGTCACAGCGGGCTTGAGCAAGGGATGTGGCTTGACATCGCACAGCGGCTCGGCGGGCGAAGCATTGCAGCGCTACGGGCATCCAGCAGCGATCCCCGCCCGCGCCACCAGGGAACCAGTCACCACAGTCGGACCGTATTGGGATTGACATCGGGGTATGGGCACCTAGTCGCGGTTCCCAGCGAAGAAGCCGCATACCTCGCAGGCAATGACCAAGAATGGACGGAGCGCCAGCTGGTCGCGCCGATTGTTGTTCCAGATATTCGGGAAATCTGCGCATCGGCGGGAATCTCATTGCGGTCGATGGGCAGATCCTACGATGAAGATCCATTGATTTTCAAGTGTGCTGCTGCAGCAGGTACACTGGCATGCTCGTTGCACCGACGGTCTGATGTACGTTCGAATGAGGATATGAAATGAAGCTCTACACACCGGATGATGAAGAATTCGACCTCCTGATTGCGGGGCACGCGTGGTTTGACCATGTGTTGCGTGCTGAGCGTGGGGAGATCTTTGGGGATGACCATGGTGCCCCTGAAGAGCTTAACTGGCTACGGTTGCTCCCGGTGGATTTGGAATTTGAGATTGAAGACACGGATGGCTCGCTCGTCGCAGTGGACGATGATGGTAGCATCCTGTCGATTTGGGAAGCCTTCGGCCCGGATGACATCCCGTGGTGTGTCTTTGTCGTCGACCAAGGCGGTGTCCGCCTGCTCGAAGAGTATTCTGTGCTGAAGCTGGATGCTGAAGACTCGGTCATCGATGCCGCATTGCAGCGTGGCTCGGATGAGATTCCTAGCCGGATGCTGGAAGGCGAGTTTACGCGTGATGTGGGTGAGCTTGAGATCCCCGCGTGGATTATGCATCCCGTGGACCGCCCAGACAAGGACTGACCCATGGAGACGCTCAGCGAAACGATCACATCCACTGCCCTGATTCACACGGGCCGTGTGTTCGACCTGCATCGCCATACCGTGACGCTGCCCAATGGCTCCGAGTCGGTGCGCGACATTATCACCCACCCAGGTGCGGTTGCGGTGCTTCCGATTCACGATGATGGCTCTGTCACGCTAATTCGCCAGTTTCGGCTTGCAGCGGGCAAGGTGCTTTTGGAGGCGTGTGCGGGCGGGCTTGGCAAGGGTGAGCTGCCGCTGGACTGCGCGAAGCGTGAGCTGGCGGAAGAGGTTCGCTTGGCTGCGGAGGACTGGACGGAAGTTTATTCCGTGTATGTCGCTCCGGGTTACAGCTCGGAGAAGATTTGGGGCTATCTTGCGCGTGGGTTATCGGATGCCGAGCTGCCCCGTGATGAAGATGAGTTTATGGAAATCATCCGGGTGTCCTTGGAGCAGACCCGTGCGTGGTGCCTGGATGGCACGATTGAGGATGCCAAGACGATGTGTTTGGTGATGGCTGCGGGGGCGGTTTAGCGTTTCCCGCCGGAGGAACGTTCTATGGAAAACATCTCACAGGCATTGGTTCGCCTCGGAGTGATGGACATCGCGACGACTGCGGGAGCTGCGGCAGCCGACCAGTCGTTGGTTTCGTATTCCGCGATTGATGGCACGCAGCTCGGTACGGTTGGGATGGTTTCTCCGGGCGCGATTGGTCCGATGGTGGAGCGTTCTCAGGTTGCATTTGATGCGTGGCGGCGGGTGCCGGCACCGGTGCGCGGGGATGTCGTCCGCGCGATCGGGAATGCCCTTCGCGAACATAAAGATGACCTCGCGGCCATCGTCAGCCTGGAAGTTGGCAAGATCACACAAGAGGCTCTTGGCGAAGTTCAGGAGATGATTGATATCTGCGACTATGCCGTAGGGCTTAGCCGTGGCCTGACGGGCCTCACGATTGCGAGCGAGCGCCCGAACCACAGATTGAGCGAGCTCTGGCATCCGCTTGGCGTTGTTGGCGTGATCTCAGCGTTTAACTTCCCAGTTGCAGTATGGGCATGGAATGCGATGTTGGCATTTGTCTGCGGCGACCCGGTGATCTGGAAGCCAAGCGAGAAGGCACCGCTGTGTGCATCCGCGGTCCAGTCTATTCTGAGGCGCGTTTTCGCAGAGCATCCAGTCGTACCGGAGAACTTACATCAGATTGCGCAAGGCGGCGCGGATGTCGGGGTGGCTCTGGCTGCGCACCGTGGCGTGGCATTGGTGAGCGCGACAGGTTCGGTTCCGATGGGCCGCTCGGTGGCGGAAGTCGTCGGGAGCAGGCTTGGCAAGGTCTTGCTTGAACTCGGCGGCAATAATGCGGCAATCGTAGCGCCGAGCGCGGATTTGGA
>JBEEMN010000111.1:0-5511 GCA_041192625.1 Armatimonadota bacterium | reverse complement strand
TTTACACCGGTCGGCTGGACAGACAAGATTCCAGAGAACCTGAGCGCTGAGATTTCGACGACTGCCGATATCACGCTGCACCACGATGGAGACCGCTGGGTGGACCCGATGGTCGCGATTACGGCGGAAGGCAAGTCCCCGATGCTCGGGCAGGCAAAGTTTGACCGCTTACGCCTCGAAGCCAAACTTGAGGAGCGCGTTTGGACGATAAAGGATGCATCCCTTGATTCTGAACAATCTGTAATCACAGGCCGTGGAACCTTGCGCCTTCCCGAAGGCTCAACGGATAAGAGCTACGGAATGGACCTGGTGTTTGAGTCCATTCAGCCATCGATGGACCTCTTTAAGCCCTTCATCGGCGATGTTCCTCTGGTCGGTAAGCTCGACAGTATAACGATTGTCGCTAAAGGGACGACCGAAAAACCGAAGGTCCAAGGCACCATTGATGGCAATGACATGACTTGGGAAACGCCAGCCAAAGACAAGATTAAGCTGGATGTTGTCCGGGTTAATGCACGCCTCGAGGCGGGTTCATCCGGTGATCTTTACTTGTTTGTGGATGAAGCCTTTGCAAAGCATGATGAGCAGGAAATCAAGTTAAAGGCAGGCGTACCGGTTAGCCTGGAAGCAATGCGCATCCTTCCCGATAAGCGGATTGATGAGCTTTCGATGACTGCAAACAAAGTCCAGATGAAGACGCTGGCGGATGCGCTCCAGTGGAAGTCAATCGACATTTCAGGAGAACTCAACGGGTCGGTATCCGTCGCCGGGACGCTGAACAAGCCGATGCTGGGCGGGAGTGTGTCCCTCACCGATGTCAGCGCTGCACTGACATCGCAAGTGAGCAAGCGTCAAATGGTCAGTGCTCTAAAGTCAGGCAATGTTGCATTTGGTCTCAGTGGAAACAGGGCAACGGTCACCCGAGGAGAGATTCTTCTCGCATCACCTCCATCCCAGCCAAAACTGTCCGGGGGAGCCGCAAAACTCACCGGCTTCGTTCAGCTGGACAATCTGGAGGACTTCACGCGGCTTTTCCAAAAGGCAGAGGCAAACCAGCCGGTCGCACGCCTGCGCGGACAATACAAACTTGACATCGTTGCCACCGCGCTACGGCCGGAGATCAATAACCTTACCGCCTGGCTTGAAGTGAAGGACTTGAAGGGAGCGAATGGTCTTGGCGAGGCACTTAGCGCTCAAGTCGATGGCACGATCCGCATCACCGGCGACATCCTAAACCCTGTCTTTTCAACAGATGAGAACCAGCCGCTCCAAGTAAGGGATGCCATTTTCCGTGTTCCGCGGCCAAGCGTTCCAGGTGGCAGTGCGAAAACAGCTACCGTAAATCCGCAGTGGAAGCTTGGAATAAAGCTCGCCACGGATGCCCGCGCGATTCTGTTTGCGAGCACGACAACAGGCCTTGAGCTACGTGGTCGCGGCGATGTAACGGTGGGCGGAAGCCTGGTCGACACGACCGTTGTGGCAAACCTCATCACCACGGGTGGACAGCTGCGGTATCCGCTGGCGCGTCTGGATATAAACCGCGGAGGGGATGTCCTTGTCAACTGGTCGAAGCTCAAATCCACAGCAACGCTTGCTGGTGTTATCGCAGAGGGGCGTATCACTGGAGTTGCTGACAGTAATGGTACACGGGCCGTTGATTCACGGTTCGCAAATCCAGTGCTTGCGAATACAGGCGCATCCACATCGCAGACGTACCGGGTTCTCGCAAAGCTTACGGGTGTCGTTGACATCGGGGCCGTGGGAGGCACGGAGATTCTCCAGCTCCTCTCTTTAGATGCCGAACCAAGTTTAACCCGCAACCAGATCGTTGATTTATTGGGCGCAAGGCGTCAGTTTGACCTTATTGCCAGTGGTGATACAGACCAGGCAGTACGCGAATTTGGTAACCGAATCTTTGAGGCTGGCCTTGTGCCGAGCGTGTTTGCGCCGATCACGAACAGTGTGCGCGATACGTTTCGCCTAGATGCCCTTGATGTCACATACGGCACGGACGGCCTGGCGACGTTCCGGGTTGTCCGCCGGTTTGATGAGCCATTTGACAAGTTTAGTGTCGACCTCACGCGAAGTCTTTCTACACGGAGTCAGGCAGGACGTCAGCTGCCGTACAGCTATGGTGTCAACTATGAGCTGTTTACATTCCGAACCAGAGGTCGCTATCAGCCCCGCTTCCTGCTCGGAGCAGCACAAACAAGCACCCAACGGGACACCTTGTTTTTCATCAGGGGAACGGTCAACTATTGATGTCAAATACAGCTGGATCTGGCTATACCGTTCTGGAAGCGAATTGCCACGAAACCATTCGGTGCGAGAAACGTCCAAGGTAGTGAAACATTGGACGACCAGAACGCTGCACCGGAGCAATACCCGGAACGCTATCCATTCTGGGGGGCAGAGGCGCGGAAGCGTCGTGCCTTCGAAGCAGCATATCGGGCCCATGAAGTTCGGATTTACAACTTTATTTTGCGGATGGTTGGTAACCCTGAAGATGCCGCTGACATCATGCAGGAGACGTTTGTCAATGCATGGCGATCGTGGGGAAAGTTTCGGGGAGATTCACTTGTTTTTACGTGGCTGTACCAAATCGCCTATAACAATGTAAAGAACTGGTACAAGGTTCGGGATCGCAGGAGGGGACGGGAATCGTTCAGCCTGGATTCTCCAATCGGCACGGATGACGAGGATGGAATGGCACGGGATGTCGCAGACTGGTCTGCGCTGCCAGAGCGGCTGTTTTTGGATAAGGAACTTGATACGCTTGTGCGGGATGCGGTGGATGCGCTATCGCCGGAGTACAGGGACGTTTTCGTGCTTTCCGTGTGGGAGAATATGTCCTACGAGGAAGTGGCACAGGTTAGCGGGCTAACGGTACCTGCAGTCAAGACTCGGCTGCATAGGGCTAGATTGAAAATCAAGCTGCGGCTTGACCCGTATATTGCAGGATTGGGAAAACAGGACAAATGATGTCAAGGGACATCGTAAAAGGATGCATATGGTACGACGGCTGGCAATTTCGAGTGCATTAATCGCGCTGGCGGCACCTGGGTTCACTCAGGATACACGCCCGGTCGCTGATATTGTCATCACGGGACTGGTGCGCACGAACGATGAATCCGCGCGCCTCGTGATCCGTAATGCCGGCGTGCGTGAAGGGCAACCATTTTCCAATGATGCCTTTACAAAGGCTCGGGCAGCCCTGCGTGAAAAAGGCCTCTATGCGGAAGTCTATGCACGGACAGAAGATACGCTTGATCGCAAAGTCAAGGTTGTCTTTGAGATCGTCGAAAACCCGGTCATCGGCAATATTGTCTTTTCTGGAAACCGCTCAATAACAAATGCAAAGCTGCTTCCACTTTTGCAGACAAAGCCTGGCGATGTCCTCAATACCAAGACTCTTGCAGAAGACATCACCAAGGTACGCCGCTACTACGATGAGCAAGGCTTCAACATCGTCGTTACCGAGAGCTACCAGTTCGATCAAAAGACTGGGACCCTGACCGTCCCATTGCTCGAAACCGTTATCGAATCAATCGCAATCACCGGGCTCAGCAAGACAAAAGACTTTGTTGTTCGACGTGAGCTAAGCTCCAAGCCGGGCGATCCGCTAAACTTCAAGCTTCTCAACGATGACCTGACACGTCTGCTCGCACTGAACATCTTTCAATCGCCACGCTTTGAAAACCCCGAGGTCGGCTCTGAGGTCGGCAAGGTCAAGGTCACGTTTACGATGCCTGAGCAGCGTACAGCGCAGGCGGGAATATCATTAGGGTACACGGCGCAGCAGCGGCTGTTCGGTACGCTCAACTTTGATGAGCAAAACCTCCAGGGGAAGGGCCGAGGCCTGAACCTCGCATGGACCATTTCTGGTGGCGTCGCACAGAACTCGTACGAACTTGGTTTTACCGAGCCGTGGTTTGACAAACAGAACACCAGCCTCTCGGCCAGCCTGTATAACCGCCTCAACTTCCGCTTCAACCGGATCATGACAGGTTCGCTGACGCAAGGCTTGTCGAACAATCAGTACTACGAACAACGTGAAGGTGCATCCGCACGGCTTTCAAGACCGCTGACGGCCGACCGCTTTACCCGTGGATTTGTCTCGGCCCGAACGGAGCTGATTCAAGCGAACAACCTCCAAGTCAACTACGAAACACTGACGAATGATCAGATTCAAAACCTTCGAGGAGCGCTGATTCAGAACGGTGATGTTTCGGCATTGACGTTTGGATTGACATCCAACCGTGTCGACAACCCACAGGATCCCTCGAAGGGCTTCTTCTTCAGCCCGAGTATCGAAGTTGGTTCAAGTGGCTTCAACTTCCAGAAACCACGCCTCAACCCGGATTTCATCAGCTCAACCGCAACACCCAATGTCCCACGAGTTCTCATCGATACACGCTCGCAATCCGGTGCGTTTTCGAAGCTGATATTCGATGTGCGTAAGTACACAAACCTCGAAAAGCCCCGTCAGAATTTGACCGATACCCGGAGAGTGTTGGCATCCCGTCTGCTTATCGGTATCGCGACGGGTAATATTTCCTTCTCAGAACAGTTCTTCATGGGTGGACCCGACAACCTGCGCGGCTACTTTAATGACCGCTTCTGGGGTAACCGGACATTCCTGTTCTCAAATGAGCTGCGGATTCCATTTGGAAAAGACAACCCGCTTGGCGGTGTCATTTTCGCGGATGTCGGTGATGCATGGAACGCGATGGATGTAAACCGTGAGAACATCCCGGGGTTTGACCAGCATTCACAATTCAAGCCACAATGGGGCTTAGGCTTCGGTCTTCGAATCACCATTGGTGGAATCGGTAAGATTCGCCTCGACTACGGCTTTGATCAGAAGGGTACCGGCAGGAGCCACTTCTCTATTGGACAGACATTCTAGGAACTGGTATTAGGAATCATGAATTTCACAGGCTATAAAACCACTGCTCGTCTTTTCGGCGCATTGTTGCTCGCAACCGGCACCATCATCAGCACACAACAAGCATCCCATGCCCAGGCACAGCAGTTTGGTATCGTGAACTTTCGACGCTGCGCTCAGGAATCCAAAATGAAGGTTGAGCTCGATGCGAAATTCGCTGAAATCTCAAAACAGCTTCTCTCTGTGTTTCAAAAGATGAAGGATGCGAATGCTGTCTTCCTGGATGCCAATGAAATCAAGGAATTGGCGGCGCTGTATGAGAAAGTTCAGCCATCCGATGCTGACAAAAAGCGCATCGAGGCTTTGGTTGGCAAGGCAGACTTGAAGCAGGGCGCTGCGAAGCGGCTCGACCAGACCGTCACGCCAACCGCTGAGCAAAAGCAGGAATTGCAGAAGCTTGCACAGGCCCAACAAGATGGCGCAGCGATTCTGCAGGCAGTTGGGGATGACTTTCAAAAGCGTGTGGATGTCAAAGCCGCTGAGCTCGAAGAGCAGCTTGCCGTCAAGGTACGTGAAGTTGTAGCGCAGGTTGCCAAGGAAAAGAACCTTGCACTCGTGTTCGA
>JBEEMN010000110.1:0-5544 GCA_041192625.1 Armatimonadota bacterium | reverse complement strand
CAAGCGCGTGCCCAGGCAAAAGCGAAAGCGCTTGGTCTTCCGCCGCGTACGGTTGAGTACCAGGTTTTGTATGGCATGGGCGAGCCGATGGGCCGTGCTTTGTGCGCAGCAGGCGAGCGCGTGCGCGTCTATGTGCCATTTGGCGAGCTCCTCCCCGGGATGGCTTATCTTGTGCGCCGTCTCCTCGAGAACTCCAGTAATGACAGCTTTGTCCGCAAGGCGGGCGAGGCCATCGATGCCAGTATTTTGCTCGCATCCCCACACACGTTTGAAACTCCGGCGGCTGCCCACGTGATTGCGCCGGTTCCTACCGATGAGAGTGAATCCATGACCCCTTTTATCAATGAGCCTGAAGCTGATTTCGCACTGGTTGAGACACAGGATGCGATGCGCGCTGCCCTGAAGGCAATCCTGCCTGAGCTCGGTCAAGTTGTGCCGGTGGTGATCAATGGCATCCCGATGCAAGGGCGCGAAATCGTAAACCGCGAGGATCCAAGCCATGCGGGAACGGTCGTGGCCAAGGTTTCATATGCCACTTTGGATGATGCTGAGCTCGCGCTGACAGCGTGTAAATCATCGTTTAGGCGCTGGCGGGATGTCCCGGTCACGGAGCGCGCGGATGTATTGCGCCGGACTGCGGATGGAATGCGTAAGAACCGCTTTGTTCTGTCTGCGTGGATGGTTCGTGAGGTTGGGAAGCCGTGGCGTGAGGCGGATGCCGATGTCGCAGAGGCGATTGATTTCTGTGACTACTATGCGGCAGAGATGGAGCGTTTGGCGAACCCGCGCAAGCGTAATATTCCTGGCGAGTGGAATGAGTACTTCTATGAGAGCCGTGGGCCAGCGGTGGTGATCGCGCCTTGGAACTTCCCTCTGGCGATTCTTGCCGGGATGACGGTTGCTGCGCTGGTTGCTGGCAACCCGGTGATTATGAAGCCTGCGGAGCAGTCCAGCCGCATTGGGTATGAGCTTTACAAGATATTGATTGCGGCAGGGTGTCCATCGGATGTTTTGCAGTTCCTCCCCGGCGATGGCGAAGTCATCGGACCGAAGCTCGTCGGAGATCCACGGACGGCTGTGATTGCATTTACGGGCTCGCGTCCGGTGGGCTTGTCGATTATTCGCAGCGCTGCGGATGTTCATCCAGGGCAGCGTGAGATCAAGCGTGTTGTTGCTGAGCTCGGCGGTAAGAATGCGATTATTGTGGATGAGGATGCCGACCTTGATGAAGCGGTGCTTGGTGCGTTGCAATCAGCGACAGGCTTCTCGGGCCAGAAGTGTTCGGCGTGTTCGCGTGTGTTGGTTGTTGGAACCGCGTATGAGCCATTTTGCGAGCGTCTAGCGGAAGCGGTGAAGACGATCAAGATTGGTCCGGCGGAGGATCCATCCACGACGATGCCACCTGTGGTCGACCGGGATTCCCAGGCGCGTGTTCTCCGCTATGCGGAAATCGCGAAGCGTGAAGGCAAGCTGCTTGGAGAGCAAGCGGTTCCGGCTGGCCTCGATGGCTGCTATGTGCCGGTTGTGATTGCGAAGGATTGCGATCCAAAGGGGCAGCTGTGTCAGGAAGAGGTCTTCGGCCCAGTGGTTGCGGTAATGCCGGTTGCTACACTCGATGAGGCATTGGATATCGCTGATAACACCATTTATGCCTTGACGGGTGGCTTGTATAGCCGTTCGCCGCAGAACATCGCCCGTGTTCGCCACGAGATGCGGGTTGGGAATCTGTACATCAACCGGAAGATCACGGGCGCGGTTGTTGATCGTCAGCCGTTTGGTGGTGCCCGGATGAGTGGTGTTGGCAGCAAGGCGGGCGGTCCGGATTATCTGTTGCAGTTCTTAGTACCGAGGACGATTACGGAGTCGGTGATGCGGCGTGGATTTGCTCCAAGCGAAGACTAACTAGGCATTCTGTTTGGTAGGTGCGGCCTCAGAGCGTAATTCAATGCTCTGGGGCCATTTTTGTATTATTTTGTCGTGGTTTAGATGCTGTCTAAGTATTTGTTAACGAATGTGAAGTACCCCGCGGCCCGAGCCGCCGCATGGTGTTTCATAACGTGTAAGCAAGTAGTTGCTCGTACTTATGTGAGTGGTTTCTGTTAATTAACCTTCGCTTGTCACTTGTCTCAGCTTGTATGCCGTCTAGCCATCGCATCGGGCATATCCGGTGATGCTAACGCCTGATCCACCGCCAGGTTACTTCGCACCCGGTAAGCAAGTAGTTGCTCCTACTTATGCGAGTAGTTTCTGTTGATTAACCTTTGGGTGTCGCTTGTCTCAAACTGGATGCCGTCAAGCCATTGCATCGGGGATATCTGGTGATGCTAACGCCCGATACGCCTCATGGTCGTTCATATCGTGTAAACAAGTAGTTGCTCGTACTTATGCGAGTGGTTTCTGTTGATTAACCTTTGGGTGTCGCTGGTCTCAAATTGGATGCCGTCTAGACATTGCTTAGGGGGTATCCGGTGATGCTAACGCCCGAGCTGCCGCACGGTGGTTCATAACGTGTAAGCAAGTAGTTGCTCCTACTTATGCGAGTGGTTTTTGTTGATTAACCTTTGGGTGTCGCTTGTCTCAAATTAGATGACGTCTAGCCATTGCTTCGGGGATTTCTGGTGATGCTAACGCCCGAGCCGCCGCATGGTGGTTCATAACGTGTAAGCAAGTCGTTGCTCTTACTTATGCGAGTGGTTTCCGTTGATTAACCTTTTGGTGTCGCTTGTCTCAAATTGGATGCGATCTAGCCATTGCATCGGAGACATCCGGTGATGCTAACGCCCGATCCGCCGCATGGTTGTTCATAACGTGTAAGCAAGTAGTTGCTCCTACTTATGCGAGTGGTTATGTCTGTGTAACCTTTGATCGCGATCAGTCTAAAGCTACTCGCTGTCTAACAGCATTAGATGCAATTCACGTAGCTCAAAAGCTCAATCCACCGCCAGGTTACTTTGCACCCGGTAAGCAAGTCATTGCGTGTTACTATGCAAGTAGTTATTTTAGGTAAACCTTTACGTGGCATGCATTGGGTGGATGCACATGAAGCAGCTCCGATGCTTGATCCAAGCTCTCTTGGTTAGTCATGTAACGTGGCTAGATTACTCCGTGATCACTTCAGTCAATAGGGGCGTAACAACAAAAGCAAAGAGCTCAAACACAAGGGGTCTTGGATCGAAAGGATGCCTTAGGGACAAGACCTGCCTTAAAAACCGATGATGAGACTTATCTACAGCTGCTGAACAAATAGGAAAAATGCTATGTGGTAGCGGTACTTAGCATGGCTTAGACCTAAGCAACCAACGAAAACAGACTGATAGGTTTTTGAAGGTTTACATAAAGAAGTCAGTTGTGAAATCAACGAAATAGCTCTTAACTTCCGTTAATTCGACCCAAACGATAACCAAAAGTGCCTCGAAAACAAATCTAAAGTCAGTTTGAAGAGGAACCGCAAGGACTAAACTTTTCTAAACTTTCACCTGCCCGGTCATTGACGGTGACTTGTACCCATACAATTGGGTACTTACAATGTGTAATATCCCGTTACACGAGACAAAAAACGATTTATGAAAATGCAAGTGTCAGCCAAAGTTGCGTGGTGTGTCGGTCGTGTCGTCGCCTTGACTATATTAACTTCTGCCGCCCTAGGTTCATCAGCGCGGGCGGAAAAATATAGTTATGACTTTCATGGCACGGACAGCTCGAGCGCATCCGCGGGGAATGTGGATGTCACTTTTCAAATCACAGGCGACAAGCAAGGTGCAAACATCGATGTCTCTGCTGTGGAAATTCTCGTTATCGATGGAGCATCATCAGCGACGAACCTGTTCGCTGCACTCGGGATGTACCAGCTCAAACCGGGCACAAATGGACTGAAATTTCCTGTGACCGGAGTGACATCCCAGCCGACATCCATCACCATTACAAATGGACGCGATACCGACCTGCCGGGGAACGTCTGGAAACTGGACCTTAACGGAAATACGGCTTCACTACGTACGCACGGCGACGCCATGGACATCATCTTCAAGGGCTCTCTGTCGCCAAAAGTGGACACTGCAACGGCTGAAGATTCTAAGACGATGTACATCGTCGGCGGCATCGTCGGTGCGGCAACCATTGGGACCGGTATCTATCTCCTGATTGAAAATGGCAAAAGAAAAGAGCGCCACCGTCGACGGCGCCGCTCTCTCATGGTCAAGAATCCTAGCAAAAAGTTGGAAGATGTCTAAGTCTGCAAACCTGACAGCCTAATGACCTTTGGGTCCACCCAGACTGCCTCCAAGCTTTGGTTTTCTAAGTAACATCACCATCGGGGCCGCAAACAGGAAGGCGACCAGAATCAGCTGGAAGCCATTGTTGAAGGCCATCATCGCCGCCTCACGGTCAACCAACATCTGAACAATCGCCGGTGCCGCCTTCTGCGCATCCGCAGGGCTGCTCCCGGCCCCGACCAGCAATCCCGTCGCGCCCTGCAAGCGCTCTCCGAGCGCCGCACCTCCGTAAGACAGGTGATCTGCAAGCTGGTTCTGGTGCGTCTTGATACTGCCCGAGAGATGCGTGCCAAGAACAGCAATCCCAAACGACCCGCCCAGCTGCCGCGTCAAACTGATCAACCCAGCACCCTGCTGCGTCTCGTGAGGCTCCATCCCCGCAAATGCAATCTGATTAATCGGCGCAAACAGAAACCCTAGTCCTAAGCCTCGAATCGCCAGCGCAAATGTCAGGTCATCCGTGCCCGTCGCCGTTGTGAGGTGGCCAAGCATCCACATCGATGTGCTGAACAAACCAACGCCAATAAACACCAATACCCGTGGGTCCACCTTGTCGGCAATCGATCCACTGAGGAGCCGTCCGCAAATCAAAACGCCAACAATCGTCGCAAGGCCTCCCGGAAGTAGGGAAAGCCCCGTCGCCGTCGGCGTCAAGTGCAGAATGTTCTGGGTAAAGAGCGGGTAGAGGAAGAGCCCGCCGTAGAGCCCAAAGCCGAGCGAAAGAAACAAATAAAGCGATGTCCTGAGCTGGTGGTTTTTCAACACACGGAAGTCAATCACAGGAGCCTTGTTCTTCGGACTCAGCTGCCAGAAAATCAACCAGATGAGGGAGACGGCTGCGATGACCGCAAGCCTCGTTATAAACTCGCTCTGAAACCAATCATCCTTCTGGCCTTCCTCAAGAACATACTGGAGGCTTGCAAGCCCGACCGTCAGCAAGCCAATGCCAAGCCAATCTGGGCGACGACTGGCATTCGGATTCTGAAACGGCGAATCCTTCAGATACGCACTTACTGGGAACATCGCGAGCAGGCCTAGAGGGACATTCACAAAAAACACCCAACCCCAGGTGTAGTTGTCCGTAATCCAACCGCCAAGCGTCGGGCCAAGCGTCGGCGCAACCACAATTCCAATCATGAAGAACGCCTGCACCATGCCTTGCTGTGCACGCGGGAAGATCTCACGCAGCGTCGCCTGAGCCGTGGACAGCAATGCCGCACCACCCGCGCCCTGAATAATCCGCCACACCACCATTTGCCCAAGGCTTGTCGCA
>JBEEMN010000109.1:0-5574 GCA_041192625.1 Armatimonadota bacterium | reverse complement strand
AAGGATGTCTCTGGTTGCGATGCGTGTTCCGCCTTCAACGGGAGGATTGTATGCAACGATTTTGCCGACAAAGGTGTGTCGTTCATCTCCAACTTTAGAGTCAAACGTCGCGACGCCATCGTTAACGACGATGTCCCAGCGTGTAGCGGTGGAGCTCGAAAGTCTGTCCATCACGAGGGAAATTCCGGATGTGCCTTTCGCTCCAGGTTTGATGTTCAGGAGGGCCGGAACCTTGTCCTTTGACAGCGCATAGAGGTTCATCGCCGAAAAGAGACGTGTCGCCTCAAGGCTGCCATCCATAAAGCTGATCTCAGCCGCATAGACTGCGAGGACACCGCCAGGCTTCTGCTCCGCCATCAGGGATAGAACCACTGAAAGTGGAAACGTTTGGTTGCCACCCGTCGATGAAACGCCATCAAATTTGACTGCATACGCCTTTAACGGCTCTGCAGATGACCGGAGTGGTGTCAGTATAAAAATTGAAGCCAACAGGAGCAGCAACAATCGTGGCAATTGGATGTTTTTCAATTCAGTGTAATCGTATCAATATTGGACGCGATTGCAGGGTGAATGAAGATGGATTCTTCGGCGATTGGCAATTTCCGTGCCATATTAGGACCCGCTGAGGAAAGGTATGCAAAAACACACAATTAATATTGCAAATGTGTCTAATGCATGACATTATGCCGCTAAGCAAAAATTAGGGCTTGCGGCTTTTTGTAGCAAAACACCTCAATCGGGATGTGACATCTTGGTCATAAACCTAGCGGGAACCGGCCTTGCTGCCGGGCACGTTCTGCTTAGAACTGTCTCGATACCTAGATTACGGTTCGTGTCTAACAGTTGTTCCCGAGTACCGCATTATGTTTTGCCCATGTTCAACGCGCCGGGTTAGAGGCGTCTAAAACGAATCATTTGTAGTATTGCTTGGAACCGTCCGCGGATTGTTAAGAGTCATCTGAAAATCCTGGACAACCTCAAAGATTTAGGTTTGGAGGTAGCTATGCAGTCATCATTCAGCAATGCGCGTTTACGTAACGCCTTTACGCTCATCGAGCTTCTCGTCGTCATCGCGATTATCGCAATCCTCGCAGCAATTCTCTTCCCTGTGTTCGCACAGGCACGTGCTGCTGCACGTCAGGCATCCTGTCTGTCCAACGTCAAGCAGGTTGCACTTGCATCCATGATGTACGCACAGGACTACGATGAGAGACTGCCACGTATGGACAACAATGGTTCCTGTGGCTACGGTCAAACCCCATGTCAGACCCCTGACTGGGCAGACATGACCCTCGCTCCAGGCGCTGACATCAACGCGCAGATTGCCAACTCCCTCGTTGGTTACTTCGGTGTGATTCAACCTTACATCAAGAACTGGAAGATTGGCGAGTGCCCTGAAATTGGCGCATCCAAGTGGCAGCAGATTGTCGCTGGTGGCTACGGAATCAACTGGGGCGGCGCCTATAGCAAGGCCAAAGAGCCTGTTTACCAAGCGATGCTCGGCCAAATGTCCGTCTCCCTCAACGTTGTTGACTGGGGTGCTGACTGGGCAACCGATACCGCACGTGGACAGCTAAGCGCGATTGCACGTCCTGCAGACACGATGATGTTCACGGGTGAGTCCGCATGGGGCTGGACCGGCGAGCAGTCCCTCGGACTTGGCAACGGTGCTGTTTGGCCAGCGGCTGTCGATGGCAGCCCATGTGGTGGTGGTGATGGCTGGACTTGGTATCGACATAAGGGTGAAGGAACCAACTTCGGTGGATATACTTCTACCCCAGCACTAAACCCAAACAAGCGTGGCTTTGCTAATATCGGCTTCTGCGATGGCCACGTCAAGGCAATGAAGCATGGTCAGCTTGAGAGCTGTGCATACGATGCCAGCCGTAACCAGTACTACTTCCCATACTGGGAGACCCGCTTCTAAGCATCCGCTAATAAGTTTCCCGGCACCCTCCTTGGTTGCCGGGATATTTTGGATGTACGGACACAAAGGACGTCAAGAGAGCGAATGCTCTTGTGGCGTCTATTCTCTTTCAGGAGACAAACAAAAATGAAGAAATTTGCTTTGATTGCAGCCGCAGCACTGACATTTGGCTGCTTCCTGACCGGATGCAGCACTGAGCCAGATCCAAATGAGACTGGCGCAGTTGTAAAGGGACTGCCTCCAGGGGGCGCGCCAGAAGGCGCCAAGGCTCCATCCAACCCATTTGCAAATGCACCTGCTGGAATGGGCGGTCCTGCTGGTGGAAAGATGAAGGGCGGCGGGGGAGCTCCGACCCCTGGTGCAGCCGGCGCAGCTGCTCCTAACGGTCAGTAGTCGTAATCATCGTAGAGACCCCGGACACCTCACACGGATGGACCGGGGTCTTGTCGTTTGATATTTAGCGGATAATCATCCAAATGACACAGCCATTCACACAATGCACACCCAGCCACATCGTTATTGGTGGCATTTTGATGTTTGCTGGGCTCATCTCGCTAAGCGGCTGTAAGGCTGAGTCTCCAGCAAAACCGGCTCAGGTTGCTGCATCCAAGTTAGTCCTACCGCTGCCGAGTAATGAAGACCTAACTGCAGAAGACGAAGCGGAAATCAACCGGGCGTTGGTGGCCGTACGCGAGAGAGACATCCCGACAACCCTTGGCATCATCCGCGAAATGAGGCTCAAGTCTGCCACATCCGCAGACCTCTCCGAGCGCCTCGCTGCGACTTGCCGCGCCTTTGGTGAAGTAGACCTCGCGTGGCGCTTTGCAAAGCAAGCTGTGGAGATTGCGCCTGATTCGGCATCGGCGTTGCTCGTACTGTCCGTGACCGAGTCCGACCTCGACTGGCCGGGAAATGTCGGCGAACGCATCAAACGCATTAAGCAGCTCGCCCCAAACTCCGTTGAGCCACTCCTTGCTCTAGCGACTTTCTATCAAGCGGCTGCGCAGTACAAAGAAGCGGAAGCGGAGTATCGCGCCCTGATTGCGATGGATGCCGACAACCCGGCAGGCTGGGGGATGCTGGCGACTAACCTCCATTTACAAAAGCGGATTGCCGAAGCGCGCACTGTGCTTGAGGAAGCGGCTAAGCGAAGTGATCCGAATGATCCAGCAATCTGGATTCTTAGCGCAAAACTAGACATTGATGAAGCTGAAGCCAATCCGGCGCAAGCAGCTGCACTCTACAAAAAAGCACTTGCATCGCTTGAAGCAGGGATCCAGGTCGCTCCTGTTCCCGCTGCCTACATGGCGCTTGGGCGCGTTCTCGAGGCCACTGGGGATCTGAAAGGAGCGTTGGTTGCCTTTGAAAAGTCCTACGCAATGCTCCCCGAACAGGTTGGGTTGCGGCCGCGTCTTGCACGTCTCCGCATCCGGGCTGGCCAGACGGCGAAAGGCGACAAACTGATCGCCGAAGAGCAAAGGGCCGTCGAATCCAAGGACAGATTGACGCGTGCGGTGAATGGGTCTGGCGCAAACCTCACGGATGTCGAACGGCACCGCGTTGTTGCCCTTGAAGCCGATAAACGGAAAATGTCATCCCGTGCACGCCTCGAGTGGTCGATTATTGCCCACCTCAAACCCGGCGATATGCAAGCGGAAGCCCGTTTGGCAACGCTGCGAAAAGGCGTCCCCGATGTCCCATTTCCAAAGGTCTTTCCTTAGGCTGACAACAAAACACATCAGGGAACTGAGTGTTATTTTGCGCCTTCTGTGACCGTGATATAGCTGCCGGGCGTTTGCGCTTTCAACTGCTGCGTGCGCCCACTTGGCCAGCGGAGACTCACATCCACGGGACCGGATACCATCCCCAGCCCCACAATCACACGGCCATCGCTCGCGGACATATACGAGCCATCCGTGTGCGCATGACGCACAAATGTCTTTCCACCTGCTTTGACCGTCACGATAGCGCCGCTACCATCCCGGGTGGACTTCGTCCCGATCAGCTTCAGCCCAATCCACGCACCGCTTGCTGCGTTTTCATTCGCGTAAATGTGCACGCCACCAAAGCTGTCAATGGTCACGACATCCGGGCGGCCATCGTTGTTAATGTCGCCGATCGCTAACCCGCGGCCTACGATTGGTGTCGTAAACTGTGAACCCACTTGCGCTGCGGCATCTTCGAAGCGCTTGCCATCGATGTTTCTAAGCAGCTGACTCGGCTGCTTGAACACACTCTTCGGCTTGATGTCTTGGACATTGTCCATCACGTGGCCATTTGTCGTAATGATGTCTAAGAGCCCATCATTGTCGATATCAACCATTCGTAAGCCGAATGTCACCAGTGAGCGCGTGGGGAATGCGGTATTGGATGGCACGCTGACATCCGAGAACAAGTCCGGGCCATCGCTGTGGTAAAGCGACATCGGCTCCGTCTCAAATGTCGCCACCGCGAGGTCAAACTGGCCATCGTTGTCGTAGTCACCCCAGTCCACGCCCATCCCACCGTGGACCTTGCCATCCATGTCGTACGCCGTCCCGGAGCGCGCACCGACATTCGAAATTTTCAACGGCTTGGTGCTTTCAACCGCGAGGAGGTCTCCCGGGCTTTCATCGTTTGCGATGGCGATACGGACCTTGCCGTTTTGGTTGATGTCGAGCGCTGCGATGCCGAGGCCGCGTCCGCTTGTTCTTATGCCCGCAGCTTTGGTGATGTTGGTAAATCGCAGTCCATTGGTGTTGCGGTACACGGCTGCCCGGAGGGGGAGGTATTCGCGTGGGCCGCAAGCTCCGAGAACCGTTGTGCCATTTGGGCTCCGGAAGTCGCAGCGCTCACGCGTGCCTTGATCCGGGTTGTAGGCAACATAGTTGGCGATGATGAGGTCTGTTTTGCCATCCACGTCGATGTCGGCAAACGCTGCGGATGTTCCCCAAGGTTGAACGGGAATGCCACTTTGTGCGGTTACATCCTCAAAACCATTCCCTGTATTGCGCCACAAATACCCCGTTCGGTAACCGGTTATGTAGACATCCAGGTCGCCATCATTGTCGATATCGCCAACCGCACACCCTTGCGGCGTGATCTTTGTTGGGGGAAGCGTTGCGGGTGATGCCTTGAAGCCGAGCTTGCCATCGCCATCATAGAGCGCAACCGGCGCGCCGATGACGAGGAGGTCAAGGTTGCCATCATTGTTGAAATCCGCCAGCGCACAGCCATTTCCAATTGTCTGCAGCAAGGTCAGCGGCCGGTCTTTTGGCATCGGGAAGGAGTACGCCGCGACATCCGTGGAAGCCGTGACATCCCGGAGCCAGCCCGCTGTTGTTTGTTTTTTCGGTGTGGCTTTTGGAGCGTTACAGCCGGCGAGCAAGGTGATAGCCAAGAGTGCTGTTACGGCGGGCGGCGTGTAAGCGGTACGCATCATGTCGTCTTGTTAGCCTTTCCCCGCAGGACTTCCTTGGGTATCCGTCGGGCGGGCGAGCTCGAGCGCGATGCCGGGAGAACTTAGTAAGTGTGTGGCAGTGTCAGCTGTAAACTCAGAGCCTTCAAAGTGCACCCAATCCCGATGGCTGGTAGCAACGACTTTTGAGCGTAGAACGATCTCACGTCCCGTCTTGAGCATCAGGGTTATATTCATATGCCCAACCTTG
>JBEEMN010000108.1:0-5574 GCA_041192625.1 Armatimonadota bacterium | reverse complement strand
CAGGCCGCGCCGCTGACATTCCGTCTGGCTGCCCTCGGAATGGGCAACCTCAACATGACGACATTCACTGGTGGCACCGGTGACAATATGCCGCGTCTGGTCCTTGGCTATGCTGGCAAGCAAAACGTCATGGGCGGTGGCTTGTCGACAGACTTTTACTACGCTCCTGAGACGGCAGCGCCCGGTGGTGTTGCGGGTAAATCGGCTGCAGAAAACCTTGCCGGCGTAAAGCTGGGTTACAAGGGTGGCACGGCTAAAAACGGCATCGACGTTGGCTTCCAACGCGGTGGTAAGCAGTTCGCACCGCAGTTTGGCAAGACGTTTGGCATGACGGATGCCTTACAGGCGCTCAACATCGGTGGCCGGATGGCGCCATCGAACAACGCTAGCCTGTCGTTCAACCACAGCGACTCCCGTAACTTGAATGGTCCAAACGGTACCCTCGCGGATATCGCTGCCCTGAAGGTCGGCGGTGGCAAAGGCCAGCCGACGCTAAACCTCGCGTACAACGACACCTCGACCACCGATGCCAAAGGTGTGACGACCGGGTCATCCGGGCGTTCGGCCGCACTTGGACAGCAGTTTGGCGCCCTCGGACTTGCGTACAAGAACACCCGCAATGAAACCCTGACTGGGAAGAATACAACTGCGACCGCGAACGAAACGCTGAGTTTTGCTTTGGCGCAAGCTGACAAACAGGGTCGTCCTGGGCTTGGCTTCAACCGCTCCAACGATGAGACCACCGATGCGGCTGGCAAGATAACCCGCTCGGTAACCGACAAGTCATCGTTTGGAACCGTGCTTGGTGGCATCGGACTTCAGCTGAACACGGCACAGACAGACACCATCCTCCCCGATGGCCGCAAGGCTCAGGCTGATCAGCGTAACTTTGGCTTAAACTTGCCAACGCGTAAAAATGGTCTGATGGCTTTTGCTGCGAACCGTGCTGAGGATGAACGCCTCGATGCTGCGGGCAACCGCTCGTTGACCGCCACGGACAAGGGCAACATCGCCGGCTCACTCGGCCGCTCGGCTTTCTCCTACAACGTCAACCGTACGGGTACGCTCGCCGGAAACAAGTCAACGCTTGGCAATGAGCAGGAAACCGCAGCCTTCTCCCTGCCCGGTGGCAAGGGGCAGCCAGCGCTGCTTGGGTTCAACCGCAACGATGACATCAAGCGGAACGACAAGGGCGTATTGGTCGGCGCCGCAAACGATGTCTCACAGCTAAACACCAAGATAGCCGGCGGTGCGCTCGGTTTCCAAAACACGGTTAACGAGACATACACCCCGGATGGCAAAAAGACAGCGGCTGATCGCTCACGCCTGCAGTTTGGTTTCGCAGGTAATGCCAAGCGCGGAACACCATCCCTTGGCTTACTCCAGACATCCGATACCGTTGTCGACCCTGCGGGGAACAAGACAGTTGTCGATGCCACTCAAACCAACCTCGGTGGACGCCTCGGCACGAGTGACTTCACTGTTCAAAACCTCCGGTCGAATGCTCTGGGTGCAAACAAGGCAACCACAGTCGTAGATCAGCAGAAGGTTGGCTTTGTCGTTCCTGTCAGCATGCTCAAAGGGGCTCCAAAGCTCAAGCTTGGGCGTACCGATCAGTCCACATATGTTGGCGACAAGCGGATTGATACCGACACCAATGAAATAGGCTTCTCGGGTGCCATCGGTGGTGCAAAAATCGCCGCTGACATCACTCGCATGGATACCCTCGGCACAGATGGAAAAACAGGCTTTGCCGATAAGCAGGCGCTCCAATTCTCATACGGCGGTGGCAAGCTTCCTGGGTTGTCGTTCAACCGTGGCGGGGATGTAAAAACAGACCCAAATGGCGTCCGTATCGGGACAATGACCGACACGACCAACTTCTCCACCAAGGTCGGAGTACTTGATTTTTCGAGCAACCTGTTGCAAACCGATGTCGCAACCGTTGACCGTCGCCGAGTAATTACAGATACAAACACATCCCAGCTCCGCTACGGTGGTGGCAAGGGTCAGCCATCTCTTGCCCTAAAGCGCACGGATGGTACCCGGCAGCTGCAGGATGGCTCGGCATTTGCCCTGACAACTGACCAGCTTGATCTGGGTCAGCATATTGGCAATGCTAAGCTTGCCTACCAGTTCCAGCGCACCGATGGCGAATCTGGTAAGAAATCCAACGCAGGCGACCTTCAGACCGTTGGGTTGCAGGTTGCCCCACGGAAGAACATGCCGGTTGGCTTGAATGTCACCCGTAGCCAAGGCGACTTCGTGGATGATGCAGCGAACAAAACCGGAATTGTCCTCGACAAAGTGGATGTTTCCTCAAAGTTCGGCACCGCAAATGTCAAGGCAGCCGTTGGACAAACCGCAACGACCAAGGAAGATGCCAAGGCCGGCGGCCTGTCCCGTGACACAGCCGTCACACTCCAGACACCCATCTGGGGACGTGGCCAAAATGCTGCCGTAACTGTCTCCAACTTCAATAACCAAACCGGCTATGCTCTCGAAAACCGCAACGGCTTCCAAGTGTCGTTCAACCCTATCAAGGGACTGACGCTTGCCAATGAACAATCAACCGGCATCATCACGCCCGTTGGTGCCGCTGCACCATCCAGAAATGTCGCGACAACAAAAACAACTGCCGAACTCGTGCCAGCCCCCGGTACAAAGCTGCAGTCATCCGTGCAAAGCCTCACCGATGGTCAAAAGCAGGTTGACACCACCGATGTCGCGGCAATGCTTGGTGGACAGAAGACACTCTTCCAAGTCGATGGACTCCTGCGTATGCGGGATGCCAATATGGGCGATGCTGCCGCAAACCGCGACAGCGCCAATGCCAATATTGCCCTTCGTCCATTCAAGGGTGTCACAGTACGCGGCTCTTACATCCTGAACCCGGATGACCCTGCTCAAAAAGACAAGTTCAACCCGCTTGAAAAGCGTGAATATGGCATCTCGGCCAAACTGGGAGCTTTCGAACTTGGCGGAACCTATGCCGATACCGAGCTCCTCAAGGGAACCCCCGCAGATATTATTGCTAAGGCAGGCGGCGCTCCACAGTTTGGGGAAACGGGACTGACGCTCGGATGGCGCTTTGGATCAGGGACCCAGCTGACCGGTGGCTATAAAGACACTTTTGCCTACGGACCATCCATCAGCAAAGGCCTCGCGACATACTCCCTCGGATTTACGCACAACATTTCAAACTCGTTCAACTTCTCTCTCAGCGGAACGATGATAAACAACCGTGCGATTACAGCTCCTAATGGACGAAACGACTACAGGGCCGAAGCCAAGCTCGGAGTCAAGTTCTGACACTTCCGGATGCTGAATTCGCGACATCCAGTGCGGCCGAAATTATCCTGACCCACCCTGCGTGGGACATCAAGGACAAGGCATCGACCGTACTGGCACTTCGCAAAGCATTTCCAGAAATGACTCCCGGGCAGACATCCGCGCTCGCAACCATCCGGGATATCCGCAAACGCGCCGAAACACGGGGCTTTGCCTTTGCTGACCGGCTGTTCGCGGATGACGATGGCCTTTCGATGGCGACCAGCCCTGGACTTGTTACGGTTCATGCGATGCTGCTCGCAGCCACCGGGCGCCCCGTCCTCGATATCGCCGCCGGCTGTGCGATCGAAGCGCTTCAGCTCGCAGCAACAGGCCTAAATGTAACCTGCTACGAAATAGACCCGGCACGGGCCCACTTTGCCACCATCAATGCCGAACGATGCCCAACGCCAGGCAACGTAACGGTTATCCACGGGGACTGCCGGACCGCCGATGCAGCTGGCACCGTGATTTATTACGACCCAAGCCGCCGCGCAGATGGCACTCGGAACAACCGCTCCTTTGACAGCCTGGAGCCACCAGTGGATGTTTGGGCTGACTTTGTTGCGACGTCCGGGATGGGCATTGCGAAGCTTCCGACAGGTCTCCCCGATGACGAAACCATGGATTTTGGTGATGCCTACGCGTTTTTGGCCGAAGGTAAAGACTGCAAAGAGTGCATCCTGACGGTAGGCATCGAAACGCCGTGGCAATCCGGGGATGTCCACTTTGTCGACACCGGCCTTAGCATCAGCCCAACCCTTGATGAAGTCCCGATGTTCCCTGACCTCGCAGCGGTAAAGTGGATCCTCGACCCACACCCCGCGCTCTGCCGGGCTGGCGCCCTTGGCGTTCTCTGTGAAGTCGCATCGGGTGGGCTTGCATCCCCGATGGATGATTACCTGATGACCGCCGGTGAGACGCCACCGAACATCAACCCTCAACTAGCATCCATCTGGCAAGTCATCGCCCTCGTTCAGGCCAAGCCCCGACACGTCACCCCAATACTCCGCGAACACGATGCAAGACTCCATATCGTAAAGCGGCGGAATGCAGGTAAAGATGTGGACACATTTGTAGCGGCTCTTGGGAAACAAAAAGGCAAGAACGATATTTGTGGCATTTTCATGGTGATGCCGGATGGGCTATATGTGGCACTGTGCCAGCCGAAGCCGTGGCACGAAGCCTCCTAAAATTAGGTCAAATAGCAACCACTCTGCCGGTAATCCGCCTCCAGATGTAGAATAGCGCATGCCCATTTTCGAGTTTACGTGTGATGACTGTGCAACCGGACGAAAGTTTTCGGTTCTCATCGGTGTCGTTGCAGATCCGGCACCGCCTGTTTGCCCGCGCTGCGGCTCGACCAATGTTCGTAAGTGTGTTTCGCGCTTTGCGCGGGTACGCTCAGAGGACTCGCGCCTTGATGACCTCGCAGATGCAGCCGACCGCCTCGATGAAAATGATCCAAAGGCAATCCGTTCCTTCATGAAGGAAATGGCCAGCGGCATGGATGGCGAAGTCAGCACCGATGAGCTTGAGGCGATGCTTGATGAGGCGGAATCCGGCGGGGATGATGATGCTGGTGGCGATGCTGCTACCGCAGATGAGGAGTAAACGACAACGATGCGTTTTGCTATTTTAGGCCTTGACCACTGGTACACAGCATTTGGTGCTTGTGAGGTTCTCGCAGCATCGACTGAAAACACGCTGGCCGCTATTTGTACAGAAAACGATGACCACGCGGCATGGGCAGCGGAAAAATATCCGGATGTCCCCCTCATCCGGAATCCGCGACAGCTGTTCGTCGACACTGATATTGAATGTGTGCTGATTTGCGCACCGACGGCGCTTGCGGACGACTATGCGCTGGATGTCATGGAAAGCGGAAAGCACGTCCTCGGCGTCAAGCCGACCAGTAACTCACTGGATGGCCTCAGAACAATCATTTCCACTTCAGAAGAAAACGATGTCTTTTACGGATCCTTTGAAGGTATACAACGCTTCCATCCGAAGACACTCGCCCTCAAAAACATCCTGACATCAGGAACCATCGGGCGTGTTCTGAGCGTTCATCAAGTCGGCAATGGCGGCCTTCCTGCTCCTTGGGATGGTCGTGCCTCCGGTGAGCCAAGCTGGTGGATTGACCCGGAAATGATCCATACGGGTGCGTGGATGGACCATGCCATATACGCAATCGACCTGCTACGCTTTTCCCTCGATGCTGAAGTGGATGCAGTTGCAGGA
>JBEEMN010000107.1:0-5608 GCA_041192625.1 Armatimonadota bacterium | reverse complement strand
ATGACGCATTCAAGGTCATTATCCTCGGCGAGGACGAGAAAACGGTCGAGCTTGTAGGGGTCGAGACGCGGCTCAGCAACGGCAAAGACGATGACAGCCAGCTCGAGATTTGCAACAAGGGTCTGGCGTTCGCGCTCATTGCCACTCTGACGCGCCAGAATGCCGCGGCGCTCATAGACGTGCTCGATAACCCCTTCACCGCTGGTGAAATCGATGGCAATCGCGACGCGATCACCAACCGCACATGGATCCGTTTCCTGGAGCTTTTTGACCTTTTCAACGCGTCGGGAATGATTTGCCGTCTCAGTAAATGTCAGGCGTTTCTTGAGGTTGCCACGTAGCTTGCAGCGTACCTTTGCGCCATCCGTCGTTTGGACCAGATACTGGCCACGACCGGCTTCGAGAATCAGACCATCATACGTCTGAGCTGTTTCATCAGTCCTTATCGTCGTCACCCAGTCCACTGTTCTTAAACATCTTCTTTATCTTCGCATCCCGCTGTTTCCGCCGGATGCCATCCAGTAACCGCGCAATCGGATTGCCTGACTCAGCATCGCGCACTTCGTTCTCAAAGCCATCAAAGCGTGACTTACTGCGCGCTTTTCCAAGCGTAAAGCGGGCACCGCTCGCATACCAATAGGCAAGCGCAGGAGATACGAGGCCAGCGATTCCCATGATTGGTGAGCCGCCCGTAACAGCGATTTGGTAGACAAAGCTTGCTACCGTGATGGCACCAAGCCACGGTGCCGGGATTTTGAAGATGAAGTAGATGGAGACTTTTTCCCGGCGGTTGATGTAGCACCATGCAACCGTCGGAGCGGCAAGGCCCATCCACAGGCCAGCGAGGCCAAATGGAGCATGTAGCAGTGCGCCAAGGCCCCAGCATGCAAGTGTGGTGATGGCGCTAAGTGCGACAACAAACCATGCGAACACCTGGCTGCCCCAGCTGCGCTCAAGGCTTCCGCAAACCCATAACGCCCACATCACGCCAAAAAACAAGCCAATCGGATCGGTTGTCGATACCAGAGGCCAGGTCACTGCCGTAATCGGAAGCATCGGAAAGGTAAGTGACGACGCAGCCAGAAACATCGGGGAGAAACCACTCCCCATCCCGACAAAAGATGCCAGAAATGTCAGGATATTTCCAGCGATGATGATGTAGGTGACGGGCGTCCCGGATGCCTGAAACTGACTCCGCATGTTTACGACATTATTTCGCACACTAAGACCTCTGCCTGCATTCTACTCTGCCTGATACCGCGACCGGCAATCCTGTTGAACGACTCCAACTACCAGCGAGCATTTGGTCCGAAGTTAGCGCTGTAGTAGTTGCTGATGTGTGTTCCTGGAGGGAAAATCGCATCGATGTCAGCAAGCTGTGCTGTCGTCAGCGTAAGCTCCGCGGATTTCATATAGGCGGTGTACTGGTGCATCGACTTTGGACCGATGATCGGGCTGGTTACCCCAGGCTGCTGTATCAACCAGGCAAGGGCGACATCCGATGGTGCCAGACCTTGGGTTCCACACCACGCAACATATTCCTCAACTTTTACGAGCGCTGCTTCGTGATCGCGATTCATTGGGGCAGTCCGGGATGCATATCTTGCATCCATTGGACGCTGCTGCCCAGCGATGTACTTACCCGTAAGCAAGCCACCCGCAAGCGGTGCCCAAGGAAGAATACCGATGCCGTACGTCTGACACATCGGGATTAGCTCACGCTCAATCCGCCGGTCGAGCAGGTTGTACGGAGGTTGCTCGGTGACAAAGCGGTTGAGGCCAAGCTCTTTAGATGCCCATAAGGCTTCGGTGACCTGCCAAGCTGCAAACGTAGATGTCCCGATAGAGCGAACTTTTCCTGCCCGAACAAGGTCATCCAAGGCGCGAAGGGTTTCATCGATTGGGACATCCGGGTGTGGGCGGTGCAGCTGATAGAGGTCAATGTAATCGGTTCCGAGGCGTTTAAGGGATGCATGACACCCTTCAATGATGTGATTTCTGTGGCTACCCCAGGAGTTAACGCCATCCCCCATGCGGTTGAAAACCTTGGTCGCAAGGATGGCGCGAGAGCGGTTCGCGCCTTGAAGCGCTTTACCCATAATTTCTTCAGAGCGACCTTGCGAATACATGTCCGCGGTGTCGATAAAGTTAATGCCTTCATCGAGTGCCCGGTGCACGATCTCGATGGAATCCGACTCGTTGCAGTCATCCCCAAAATTCATCGTTCCCAGACACAACGTGCTGACCTGTACACCTGTACGGCCAAGAGGGCGGTATTGCATTGCTTAAATCTCCTGTTTGATGGTGATGGGACCGAGGATGCCGCTTGGGAGTTCCGAGTGGCTGGTGGCTGTAAATGGCTTGTAATCGATACCGACAAAGTAGAACTTCTGCCACTTCATACCCGACTTTTCGCATCCGATAAGGCCATTTAGCATCAGATTGGCAACTTCCACTTCGAGGATGTTGTTTGTGCGGACATCGTTCGCTGCGATGGAAACCTTATAGGGTGCGGAAATCAAGGTGGCAACTTCGTGGCCATTCCACGTGATCCGTGCACTGTGGCGTACATCCCCGAGGTCAATCGTCACTCGCTTGCCCGATACTGCCCTCACAGCTGTCTGGTATGTCGCACGCCCTGAGAAAGCCCGCCACGCTGATGACCACTTGCACCAGTCACCAAGTGTTACCGACTTCATCGTCTCGGGATGGACTGAGCCTGGACCGGGAGTTACATTTAGGGGGCCATGTGTAAGGATTCGTTCTCGCCGCGCGGCTGCGATGCCGATTGGTGCCGGCATTTTTGGGTTGTCCCAAATGACAAAGCGCACCGAATCGACCGGTATGTCCGCCTGCAGTGTGACCGTGGATGCTGTGTTCGACATCACTGGAGCGACACGTTTACTACCGCTCCGCGGGTCGAGAATGGTTGCTGTGCGCGGACGGGGACCGGAGTGTGCGACGGTAAAGTGTTTTTGATGGATGCCATTTGCTCGGTTGACGATGAAGTGTGCTGGGGTGGTGCCAATTCTGATTCGTCGAATACCAAGCGTGATGTTGGCCATCGGCTCGCTTAGCCAGCCACCTGCCGCACGTGCAGCCTGCCAATCAGGAGCAAGCGTGATCAGACCACGACCATAGGTGTAGGACTTTGCACGTGTGTCTGGTTTAGATATTGGCGATGCGAGGATGTTCGACCACATTTGATCCATTACCATCTGCCGTTGTTCCCGCTGATGGTAACCCGGGACCTGCTTTGGAGGCTTGCCGATAAAGATGACATGTGCTCCCTGTTTTGCAAGCGACTGCAGCTGAAGAAGCGTGGTTTCGGGCATTGTCGTGCACTCTGGAATAACGATGCATTTCCACGTCGAGCCATGTGACGTCAGCTGTCCACCGTTGCCAATGTTCACCTGTTCGATGATGTTGTCAGAGAACATCGATATCTGGGAGCCATCACGGAACCACTGCTGGACGAGCGTTGAGAGCCCGGGCATCCCGGAGCGCAGCCACTCCGCGGTCCCGTGGAGGGTGTAGGTTGTTATCGGGCTTGCTTGGTCAACATTGCCACGGCCATCCCAAATCGGAAAGTAAACAAGGGCATCGGCAGCAATGGTTGATGCTTGGAGAAGCGACTGCGCCCGCGCGACATACTCTGTCAGGGGCTTAATGTGAGCAAACCACGGGTTTGTGAGTCCAAAGTGATTGGATGCGTAGAACATCCAGCCTGGCCAAGGGGTATCCGCCGGGCTTGCCGCGGTTCCATGGCAGAAAATATGGTTGATGCCGGCGAGGAAGAGCTCATCGACTTCCGCACGGATGTGATCAAGCGGGGCCGCCCCGTGTTCGCCCAGCCATGTAAAGGCTTCAGCGCTTACCAGTGGTTTTCCCGTGAGCTGCGCTGCACTTGCTGCGAGCGTGCAGATGAACATTTCCTCAACCGCAACCTCGTGGCTGACAGGCTTCGGAATCGCGACCAGCGGCTCGCGGCCCGAAAGTACCAGAGGGCCGCACCCGAACTGTTCCGCTTCCGGGATATCGGCAGCTGCATAGAAATCGATCAGATTACCGGGAGACCCATGGGCCTGCAGACGGGTTTTTGCTTTGTGGGAATGCGCGAACATCGTCCACGGCGCCAGGAATTCTGACTGTGCCAGAGCCTCTAAATGCGCCGCATAGTCGCTACGCTGCGCCTTTGCATGTGGGGATAGTGACTTCGTGGCAAGTGCTGAAATGGCATCGGCAAACGGATATCCAGCTGCCTTCTCAAATGATGCGGCAATCCCCGCCGTCGTCGTCGCGCCGTAGACTTCCCAAGAATCATTAAAAACGGCACGCGGCGTGTCTGGGCCCAAACGGTTTAGGAATGCATCGATAGGCTTTAAAAACGCTAATGTTGCATCCTGGCTGAACGGATCCACAACATTTCCTGCACCCCCAGGACCAGAGCGCTTCACTTGCTGGCGCGTTGGGACAGCGAGGGCAACATAGTCACCGGTTGCTGCGATTTCGATGGCACCATCCGGGCGTTTACGCTGTGTTGCTGGGATAACTGACAGTCCTTGCGCACGGTGCACATTTGCAATCCAAGGACCACCGTAGGGCCAGCCGGTTCCAAGGATGCAGTCGACATCCATGTTGTTCGCCCGCGCAGTCCGTACCGCATGCCGAAAGCGCTGCTCGAAACCGGGGGACAGATACTCGACTGGCGTATATCCAGGCGCATCCGGGGCGTAGATCGGTGAGATCTCAACCCCACCGAAGCCTGCATTGCGGAGGGCTATGAGCTCGGCTCCGATGTCTTTCTCGCTGATGGCAGACCCCAGCCACCACCACCGCGTCCAGAGCCGGTGGGCTGGCGGAGCATTCTTCGGATTCATCCAAGCAACCGGAAGGCGCATCATATGCCGTATTCTTACAGCGACTCAGGGCATCTGTGCTAGGAACATCGGTCACCGATGCCGAAACAGTCAGCCACGTTCGATAGGTGAGGGTGAGAGATAATTATGGCGATGTCGCATGCAGCCATCCGTGCTGCGGTCCGTGGGTTACCGATTGAGCTCCCTAGCTGGGGTTTTGCAAATGCAGGCACACGCTTCGGCGCATTTCCAGAGCCGGGCGCGGCGCGGGATGTCTTTGAAAAAATCGAGGATGCCAGCAGCGTTCATCGGCTGACCGGCGCAGCACCCACCGTAGCGCTCCACATCCCGTGGGATCTCCCGCCAGCCGGTGGCGACTGGACAACCATTGCCGATTTCGCTAAAGAGCACGGAGTTGCCCTCGGCGCCATCAATCCCAACTTGTTTCAGGACCAGGCGTACAAACTCGGAAGTGTGTGTAACAGCAACCCGGATGTGCGTGCAAAAGCCGTCGCGCACCTCGTTGAGTGTGCTGAGATTGCTGGAATCGTCGGGTCAAAGCAGGTTGCGGTCTGGCTCGCGGATGGCACCAACTACCCCGGCCAGGATGACCTTCGGTCGCGTCGCCATCGCTTGAAAGACTCGCTCGCGCAAGGCTATGCTGCACTTCCTGATGGCGTCGAAATGCTTATCGAATACAAGCTCTTTGAGCCGGCATTTTACACAACCGACCTCTCAGACTGGGGAGC
>JBEEMN010000106.1:0-5622 GCA_041192625.1 Armatimonadota bacterium | reverse complement strand
TACATCGGGCAGAACAAAATGAAAGAGCAGCTCAGCATTTCGCTGACCGCTGCCAAAATGCGCGGCGAAGCGCTTGACCACCTGTTGCTGCATGGACCTCCAGGACTTGGAAAGACATCGCTGGCCCACGTCATCGCGCTGGAGATGGGCGCAAACCTACGTGCGACATCCGGGCCCGCAATCGAGCGCCCCGGTGACCTCGTCGCCATTTTGTCCAACCTAGAGGATGGCGCGGTTCTGTTCATCGATGAAATCCACCGTCTGAATCGCCTCGCCGAGGAGTTTCTCTACCCGGCGATGGAAGATTTCGAAATGGACATGACGATTGGTCAGGGTCCAAGTGCGCGAACGGTCAAAATTCCGCTGGCAAAGTTCACATTGATTGGCGCGACGACGCGTCCGGGCTTGCTCACGAATCCGTTGCGCGACCGCTTCGGCATTGTGCAGGGATTTGAGTTTTATGAGGAAGCGGATCTAACGCAGATTCTGATCCGGTCGGCGGATATTCTCGGTGTTGGGATAGATGAGCGTGGCGCCGGCGAGCTGGCCAGCCGGAGCCGGGGGACGCCGCGTATCGCGAACCGCCTGCTAAAGCGCGCACGGGATTATGCCCAGGTCAAGGCGGATGGAGTTATCTCGCACGAAGTTGCGGATGCCGCATTGAAGATGATGGAAGTCGACCGGGTCGGACTCGATAGTCTGGATCGGCTGTACTTGACGACATTAATCGATCGCTTCGATGGTGGCCCAACTGGCGCGGAAACGATGGCGGCTACGCTGCGGCTTGAACGCGATACGATTGAGGATGTGCTGGAGCCCTTCCTGATGATGGCGGGTTTTCTGCAGCGCACACCCCGGGGACGGACGGCAACACGACGGGCTTATGAGCATTTGGGCCGCCGGATACCGAAGAGCCGCAGCTCGGATACACAACCGGGACTTTTGGAACTGGAGTCATAGACGGAATGATTTGTCCTGTTTGCAGTGCACATAATCTGCCCGGCAGCAAGTTCTGCCGTCAGTGCGGGAAAAATCTTGCGCCTGCAACAGTGGCCATCCCCGACACGCCGCCAACCGACCTTCCAACCGCCGCCAAAACACCCCAACCTGCCCCAGTCGTCGTTGAAGACAATCCGATAATGGTGCTTCCGGATGCCGATTCAATTGCAGACCCAGACCGGATGCGAAAGGTTGCCACATTCCTCCGCGATGCACAAGCGCAGCTAGACCGTGGCGATTTTGCCGCAGCGGCTGCGTCGGCTGAAGAAGCGGCAGCGATTCATCCACACTCGATCGCCGTTTTGTCGATGCGAGCGACGCTGTACGAGCGTATGGGGCGTTTCGCCGATGCGGTAGCCGTTTTGGACAAGCTGGATGTCCAGGCACCTCTTGGGAAAGAGATGATTGGCAAGCGCGCCATCCTCAAAGCGAAGGCAAATGCTGCAGCGAATGCCGAGCCTGAGCAAGTCCCTCTCATAGACAGAATCAAGTCCATTGACCGAAAGGTCTGGATTCCTGCCGCCGCAGGCCTTGCGACCGTCGCCCTGATTTCGGGTATCGGCGCGGCTGTTTTGAATGCAAGCCGTGACAACGCACCAGAAAAGGTTGTTGCCGCGGATGGGACGCCAGCAAAGCCGGTTTGGAGCACGGCAAATGCGATGCAGGGTGCAGCGCAGCAGCAAGCACCACCACAAGGGCAGCAACAGCAGACATCCATTTATGCCCCCCCCGCGGTGCAGCGTCCGTTAATGCCACCACCGACCGGTAATCGAAACGACCCGTTTGCTCCCGTTGCACCACGTCCGCCCGCGACGGATAGCCAGCCCGTTCCCGTACCCGATACACAAGGTGTGAACCCAGGCCGCATTCTGCCTGATCCATCCACGGTTGGCTCCGCTTCGTCATCCGGAAGTGGCGTCTTCACCCCCATCCCGCAGGCCAACCCGCGCCCTGGCAACCAACAACAGGGCGGTGGTGACACCAACCGCGGCAATCCAATTCAAGCTGCACCGCCAGCTCAGGGCGGCAATGCCCCCATCCAAGCCGGCCCACCACCAGGCTCCAGCGGCGGAGTCGTTTCCCCTCCCGCCGACAAGGGACAAGGGAATGATCAGGGCTACATCCGTATCGAGCTCAATCCCCCCAAGCGTGGAGGAAAATCCGGCAGCTCCGGGTCAACATCGGCAGGAAACGCTGAGTCCAGCACGCTCGGAAAAGCTGTCAGCCTGCAACGCAGTGGGCAGTACAGTGCGGCGATTGACCAATACCGCGTGGCGCTAACCGATGGCGCTGATGGCGGGGCGTGTTATCAGGGCATGGGCCTTTGTTACGACCGGATTGGAGACCGCTCCGCGGCCCGGGTGAACTATCGCAAGGCGATAGCAGCCTACCTCCAACAAACAGAAGGTCCGCAGCGCAGGTCGGCAGAGCAGAGTATCGCAGCGTGCAGGGCAGCACTGGAGGCACTTGGAGATGGATAAATTTTCACGACGCAGCATGTTATTGCTGATGCTGGGTGTTGCCATATTGCCACTGGATGCGATCGCTGCACCTCCATCCCGGCCGGTCCTCCTTGTGATTCCAAGTGGCCAAAACGCCATCGTGCCCGTTTCTGGCACTGTGGACACAAAGAAGATCAGTGATCTAGACCGCATCCATATGGCGGCAAAGGCTGTGCGGGCGATTTTAAATGATGAAGCAGCCGTCGATGCAGTTCTCTTCGACATGGAACAGCCGGCAATCCAGCGAGCGGTGATTGAGAGTAAGCTTGCCGGCATCAAAGAGGAGCTGACCGAAGAGCAGAAGCTCAAAATCGCTACGATGTACGGCGCGACACATATCGTCAGCGTGAATGCGACGAACGGCACACTCGCCGGGCTCAGGAGCATCGGGGATCAGGTCCAAACCTTCAATGCGAATACGCAAAATGCCGTCAAGGCGGCTCAAAAGGGTAAGGCTGACCCGAAGAAGTCGATTTTAGCGCAGCCGGTCAACACGGATGCATCCAATGCTCCAAGTCTGGTTCTCAGCGTCCTGACAATCGCCAAAGGCAAGGTTCAAAAGCGCTGGGAGCAGTCCGTGAATCTTGGAACGGATGACAACACAACTGTCGCTGATTTGGTGAACGCGAAAGGCACATTCCCAAGTGCATGGGCGAGCGCTTCGCGAAGCCTGGTGCTCAAGTTTCTGAATGAAAACCTCAAGGATGCCCGGATGGCAGCCGTTGACCGGACGCTGTTGCCGCCGCAGGCGGCCCCGCAGACCGAACGGGCTGCGCCGGTTGAACAGCCAGTAGATGCACTCGCGGAGGCAGCCGCTCTCACAACCAAGGGCAAGACATTTGTGGCCGAAGGCCAGATCATTGAAGGTATCGACCTCCTGCGTTTTGCAGTTGACCATGCACCACTCGCATCCGCTCCACGCCTCGCACTTGCAGAAGTTTACGCATCCACGGGGCGCTTGGAGCAGGCATCCGGAGAAGTCCGCCGCGCACGTCGTATCGTCAAGGACATGACCGCCGATGAGGATAGCGCATTTAGTGCGATTCTGGCCCGTAGTCTGGTCGCATCGGCGGATCCAGAGGGTGCCAAAAATGCCTACCTCCAGCTGCTGCGCGACAAACCGGATGACACGGTCACCCGCCTCCAGTTTGCAGAGCATTTGCTTCGGATGAAGGACCTGGCCGGAGCAGAAATCCAGTACAGAATCATCCGGAAGAAAGACCCTGCGAATGTCCTCGCGGCGGTTGGGTTCGCCCAGCTGGTCGCATCACGCTCGGACATGGATGAGGCTTTACGCGAGTTAATGGCAATCGAGCAGGATAGCCCGCGCCACGCATTTGGGACGACTGTTTTTACGATTCTTGCCAATGTGACCGTTGATCGGCTGCAGAATAACCGGCGGGCTTGGGAAGCCGGAACGCTGAACCGTGAGACGTTTTACAAGGCGACGACGACGCTTTCGCAGCGCGCGACGCAGCTGCTGGCGATGCTTACCCTTGCACCATCCCCGAAAACCGGCGGGGATGCCGTTCTGATTCAACATCGGCGACGCGTTCTCGCGGGCAACCTCCTAGCGCAGGCAACGACCAGCTTATTGACATTTATCGAGACGGGGGACCAGGCTGCTGGCATAAGGGCAAAATCTCAGGCCGATGAGTGTGCGACAGAGCTAAAGCTGCTTGCCCCTAAATCGGAAGTTCCGTTGCCAATTTTGATTCCAGCGCCGGCGGATACAGCGGCACCTGAAAAGCAGGGAAGCGGGACGATAAAAGTTGGGCCTCCGGGAGGCTAGCGGCAGGGATGGCCACAATTGGCGTATTTGATCACCGCGAAAGCGAAGACATGCGCCCATTAGAAGTTTCGAAGTCAACATAAACCACAAGTACAAAGCCAGCGCGGCACTAACCTTCATGTGCAGCACCCGCTCGTGCGGTGGGTGCCTCGCACGCGTGCCGAAGTCGCCGGTATTCACTCACTCCGTTTCTACCGCAAACCACACTTTCGTCTCCCGGCACTTCCGCTCAACATTCCACCGCCCATCGCGTTGTTACGCTTTCTCGACAGATGTTGGAAAAAACAACGCGTTATGGCACTGCGACCCACCGAAGAAGTTCTTATAAAAAAGCGCATCAAGCGGAGCGGTGTGTCCATCGAAGGCCGGAATCCACCAAAGGCCAAAAGCGACACATCAACTGTGACGATCCAGTTCTCACGGGCGTCTTGCTGGAGGCCGGAGATGGATATACTGCGCAGCCATTGTGTTTCGCATCTTTAATCCGCTCTTGCGACAGAGGTTGGAAACAACTGTGTCGCAGCGGTGTATCTGGTGCTGGTCTGAGGCATCGACAACTGAGGATGCAGCCAAATGTGACACAAAAAAGGGCCGGCACTCACGCCAGCCCTTTTTCAATCGTGGAAAGTCCTACGGCTTGACGCCATCAAACATCTTCTTAGGATTTTCCTTCTTTTGGGAAGGCAGCTTCACCTTTGCCAGCAGCGCAGGCAATGGCTTTGTCGGCTTTGCCAGCTGCGCAAGAACAACATCCACCGCAGGATCGTTCTCAACACGGGCGCTTGGCGCATCGGCTTCGAAGTCAGGCACAAGAGGATTCTTCTCAAGCCGCCGCCCCTTCGGCGTGATGTAGTCCGACAATGGAATCTGCAGCTCAAAGCCATCGTTTAGCGGGGAGAAAATCGAAACCAGAACCGCACCCGCGGATGGCTTACCAATCAGCGTCGCGCCACGCTCCTCACGGAGGACGGCACTGGTGATCTCGGATGCGCTTCCGCTGCGGCGGTCAATCAACACAAAGATGCGTCCCTTGAACGGAGGAACCTTCTGGAGGCGCGTCTTCGAGCTTGGGCCAGCCCACTTGGCAACTGCTGTCAGGTCTTTCGCATCCCCGCCAACTTCACTTGCAAACCGCTCTGCCATCTGACGTGTGACATTTGTACCAACGGGCGTATCCGGGTTACAGAGCAGTGCAAGCAGGTGATTGAGGTTGCTGACGAGTCCTCCACCGTTACCGCGGAGGTCGATGATGAGGTTCTTTGCGGGAGCCGCATCGGTTAAGAGCTTTTCGACCACTGCACGGTCATAGCCTCGGGTGAATGACCACAG
>JBEEMN010000105.1:0-5671 GCA_041192625.1 Armatimonadota bacterium | reverse complement strand
ACATCAAAGCCTGACTTGATGAATGCATCCGTAAGCGCCGTGAGGAGTACCGGATTGCTGGGAGGATTCGAAACGCGGAAGTCATCAGTGGAATCCACAATTCCCACTCCAAAGTACTCTGCCCAAATGCGGTTTACAGCAACTTCGGCGAAGAGGCGATTGGATGGACTGGTAAGCCACTCGGCAAGAACAGCGCGCCGGTCCTGGTCATCGAGAATGGTTAGATTCGCGCCACCAAGTGCCCGCAGGGGCATCGGCTTACCGGTCTTTGGATGCGTGACTTCCCCGCTCTGCCGAACCATCACGGAGACTTCCCCGAACTCCGGACCATATTTATGTTGGAAGCGCGCGAAGAACGCCGCAAAGCTGTAGTAGTCGGTTTGTTTCCAGCGCTCGAATGGGTGGTTATGGCATTTGGCGCAGCCGATGCGTGTACCAAGGAATGCTTGGGCTGTCGTTTCGGCAAGGTCTGGTGGGGTGTTTGCCACGCGGTAGAAGTTAGCGGGGCCGGTCCGGTAAGTCGATCCCTTGCTGGTCAGCAGCTCACGTACAACTTTGTCGTAAGGAACATTGCTTGCAGCTTGTTCCTCCAGCCAGCGCGAATAGGTGTCCGCGCCTTCCTCACTGAGGAACTGGCCATTCACACGGAGGAGATCCGCCATGCGGAGAGCGCGGTATTGAGCGTGCTCACGCCTTGCAAGTAGCTGGTCAATCAGCTTTGTGCGTTTATCCGCCCCTGTGTCAGCAAGGAAGGAACGCGTTTCAGCGACAGTTGGCAGAAGGGCCAGTGTGTCAAGATAGATGCGCCGCAGGAAATCATCATCGGATGCCCGTGGACTTGCAACAAGGCCAAGGGTGTTTAGCTTGTCAAGAACAGCGATATCGATGGGATTTCCACTGCTAGGCGCATTCCCGGTCGTTTTCTGGGATGCTTTGGCATACGGGACAGTGACGCGTACTGTGGTGACTTCACCACTGTACGACACCAAAATTGTGCCATCCCCGGGACCATGGGTACTTACATTTCCATCGGCGTCAACGGCAGCAACCGCTTCGTTCATCGTTTGAAAGCGCGCCGTAGCGGTTACATCCCGTGTATAGCCATCCGCGTACGTCGCAGTCACTGTCAGGGGAATCTGGATACCAGCTGCCTGAGGACCGAATTGTGATGGCGTGACATCGAGGCGGGTGATGTCTGCGGTTTCTGCAGAGGCACTCGGAGCACCCAGTTTCAGCCACTGTTCGATGGTTTTATAGGCATCCGATGCCGAATCAATGACTTTGCCGCCCCCATGCTTGAGCTGGCCAGTGGCTTTCTTTAGGAGGAGTGTGTCACTTGGAGTGGTGGCAGCAATGCGCTTCCCGGTGGCATCTTTTGTGATTTGCTCGTGATCATACAAGGCATCCCAAGCACGGAGGGAAAGCTTAAAGCCACCCTTACCCCCTTGCTGACCGTGGCATGCGCCTTGGTTACAGCCGACTTTTGTGAGAAGTGGCAGTACATCACGCGTAAAGTGGGCCGGCACACGGGTCAACATCGCGGCATTGGTTGCCGCAAGCTGGTGAACCTCAGCTTTTGCAGGCGTAGCCATCGCGATACAGGTCGCGACAAGTCCAATGAATCCAGCTCGTAACGCGGCGTTGCGTTTCATTTTGGCTCCGGGTAACAGCACAGTCGACAGGCGATGGAATTATGTAAAGCCTATCGCCATGGGTACATGCCTGCAATTACAAACGCCCTCCATCATTGAACCAAGGAGGGCGATTTGTCGACGGTGCGTCAGGAGAGGTTATTGCTGATCGGCATCATCTTCTTCTTCAACAAGCTCAAGCACGGTGACACCGGAGTACTCGAGGTGTGCTTCTGCCGAAATGACATGCATGTTCTCGACCGTGTACTCACCCTCTTCGAAGATAGGGAGGATTTTGTAGGACAGGACTTCGCCATCCCCGGGAACCAACCCGGCAGCATGACACTCATCCACGAGGTCCGTCAGGAACCAGTCATCAAAGGATTCCGTCTGCAGGAGCTGCTGGAATTCAGCATCGCTTGCCGCAATCCGGTCGAGCTCGCCCGTTCCGGTGTTGAGCCAATAGATGATGCCATTGTCATCCTCAAGAAAGAAGTCCCCAAGCCGGGACATCATAACGATCGAGATGTCATCCTCAAAAATCCACGACCAGTGGTTGATCAGCGCATCAACGATTTCATCATTTGGCTCGAGGATGTAGCGGTCGAGAGAAACCTCTTCCGTCTCAGGGGTTTGTTCGTTCATAAACTATTGTATTGGCTTTGCGCACATTTACGATAGTCCTTAGATGTCAATCCTTAATGGAAACTGGCACAGTTACGGTGAAAGTTGCGGGTGGATAGCACGTGGTTGCATTGCAGCCCTGGGCATAAAACATGGCTCCAAAAGCTGCTTTGCCGGGCTTTGCGGATGGTTTGACAGTATAGGGGATGGTCACGACGACGGTTCCCTCGTGGACTTTCGCGCCCTTGACTGTCATCGGAAGCGGCCAAACAGGCTTTCCAAAAACCACACCTGGGACCTTGAGCGGAGTCACTTTTGTTGCGGTTAGAAACGGGTCTCCCGGGTTTGGGTCGTAGATATGGAATGTGTCTTCGACGGTAAGGGTGATGACCAGTTTTCCAGCTGCGCCGCCGCGCGGGGTGGATGGTTCAACCGTAGTTTTCTGCGCTGTGATGAACTTCGGCAATGTCCGATGTGCGAGATCCTTGTCGGTTCGTACGTTTTGTGCGGATCCAGGTCCGCTGAGCGCGAGAAAACCGATGCATGCCATCAACATCGTAAACATTCGCATGGATTGGTGCATTCCTGAGTATTCCCTGAATAAGAAAACCAGCCCACAGAAGGATCCGTGGACTGGCTGATTTGTGACTGTGTTTTAGGTTACTTGGTAACGGATGCAATCGCTCCAGCAAGTGTCTTTTGACCGGCAGCATCACCGCCGAGGTTTACGAAAGACTCAGCAACCTTCCAGTTTTTGTAGACATAGACAACATTCTTCGTGGATGCTGCTGTGTTCACTTTGTATGCAGACACTGCATCGTCTTTTGCATCGAGAACGGCCATCCCAACGCCAGCGAGCTCAGGCTTCTTTGCGGCTTCCGCAACCGCAGCCTCAATCGCCTTTGCATTCTTAGGAGTTGTCAGGAAGACAACCAGTCCCTTGAATTCTTTTGCCTTGTAGGTCTTCATCGCGGAGCTCAATGTGCCTGCAATACCTGCGACATTGGTAAGGGAATCGCCATTTACCCAGACCTGAACCTGTGGGCGGTTCTGGAAGGTGCATGGGAAGCAGTCAGTGGAACCTGCAAGAGGGCCTGCAAGGTGCTTAGGATGGAAAGGGGTAACCGATTCACCCTTCTTCAAACCACCGCCTGGAGCAGCAACTGCCATCACGGCCGCAAAGCCAGCGATCATCGTAATCAACCCAAGAGTCTTCATCATGAGATGTCTTCTTTCAATAGATGTTGTCCGCTACGCACGAACTTACAGTTTTCATAACGTAAGAAACCTTGTAATGGTTCCCGGCGTTGTGCTCTTAGTCCTTTAGCATCACCTCGATAACGGGTACACAGGTATCTGGCTTTAGGACAGGCAAGCGGATAGCGGTGCCGTTGTACGCACGCTTTTCGCCGCTAAAGTCATGCTGCCATGCCTCAATATCTTGGCGGAGAACCTCACTCGCATCGTTTAGCAGCTGCGCGTAGGCAACACGCTCTGGCGCGATGCCATCGAGGTAGACCTGTCCAAACGGCCACGCAAAAAGGTGCACATAGAGCCGTTTAGTCACGGGATTCCATGTATAGCGGCAGTCTTTAGGAGGCGGTCCAAAGGATGCCGGGGCTTCCGTACATCCGTAAATGGCCTTCTTGTGATACCGCATCCACTTGCCGATTCCGCGAAGGCGTTCCATGGTTCTGGCATCGAGCTCACCGCGGCCGGTTGGCCCAACATTCAATAAAAGGTTCCCGCCCATACTGACGGTATCCACCAGCATCTGGACCAGCATTTCGGTCGATTTCCAGCTGGCTTCATCCCGGTGGTAGCCCCACGACCCGCTAAATGTCTGGCAGGCTTCCCAAACCACAGGCTTACCGTTGACTTCAACGCCATGGCGTGGCTGGAACTGCTCTGGGGTCTTGATATCCCACCCGGATGGTAGGTCTAGACGATCATTCATGATGATGTCCGGACGGAGCGAACGGATTAGCTTGTAGAGCTCATCGCTTCCCCACGCATCCCGGCCCTTTTCCGGCGGATAGCTGAAGTCACACCACAAAATATCGACATCCCCGTAGCCGGTCAGCAGCTCACGCACCTGACCATGGAGGTAGTCGCGATATCGCGCCATGTCCCGACCAGTATCGAGAACGTCGCGGTCAGGGTGGTTGCGCTGTGGGTGGTGGCGATCAATGGTGAAGTCCGGGTGGTGCCAGTCGATTAGCGAATGGTAGAGGCCGGCGCGCATCCCGCGGTTACGGAATGCATCCAGCATCGGGCGGATGAGATCGCGCCCAGCAGGTGTGTTGGTGGCTTTGTAATCTGTGAGCGCTGAATCCCAGAGACAAAAGCCATCATGGTGTTTGGTCGTGATGACAAAGTACTTCATCCCGGCATCGGATGCCGCTTCCGCCCAGGCATCCGGGTCATAGAGGTCAGGTTCGAAGTAGTCAAAGTAGGGTGCGTACTCCGCATCGGACATTTCTTCCCGGGTTTTTAGCCATTCGTGGCGTGCGCCCATGGCATAAATTCCCCAGTGGATGAACATCCCAAAGCGGTCATGTGTAAACCAGGATGTATCTCCCGGGGTTGGGTCAGGCTGAATTTGGCTCATAAACGGCTCCTACTGTCATACCATGAAGGTAATTTTCTTATTTTTCTATCAAAGCGAAGAAGACCAAAGAGACATCCCAAAGCGGTCGTGTGTAAACCAGGATGTATCTCCCGGTGTTGGGTCAGGCTGGATTTGGCTCATAAACGGCTCCTACGTATCGGCTCTATGTCGGTTAGTACGTTGTCGTATTGTCTAGAATCAGTGCTTGTGCCCGGGAAAGCGAAGCTCACCCGCAGGAATAGCAACCTTGAGGACATTTTCCTTGTGTGGCAACGGGCATGTTGCATACGATGTATACGCACACGGCGGGTTATACGCACGGTTGAAGTCGAGGCGGATACGGCCCGTCGGCGAAAATTCAGCATCCAGAAACCTGCCGGGCTGATAGGCAACCGTGTTACACGTCGCATCCCTAAAGTTGAAAAACACATTGCCGACTTCGGGCGTGCCCGTTCCCTCCAGGCGGTAAAGCCGCCCATCAACACGAAATTCAGCATAGCCGTGCATCGGGGTCGGTGTCCGCTGCCCAAGCACATTTACAATCGAGACCATCCGGGGTTTGCTGTACGGAACCCACTTCGCCAGAAAGTTTAGCTGTGGCCGCAGCGGCGCCCAGCGGAGTCCAGTTTGGGCAAGCCCTCTGCCGTGATGGACATTCCAGCCGCGCAACCCAAAGCGTTCCCCCCGCTTGATAAATGCCCAGGTGTCTGGTCCAGCCTCGATAAGGTCTGGCGTGCCATCGCTATCGGATGTCAGCTCCCACGCGCGGACGGCATTCCCGTTTACGGTCACTCGTTTACCGCTT